>JBFIHV010000063.1:0-9938 GCA_041601595.1 Amylibacter sp.
GATCAGCACGGCTCCCCACGCCAATCCGCCGCCTATGGCCTCGCTCAGAAGCAGGTCGCCCTTTTTGATCTGGCCGCGTTTCTTGCCCACGGAAAGCGCAAGGGGAATCGACGCGGCAGAGGTGTTCCCGTGGTCCTGAACCGTCACGATGACGCGGTCCATGGGCACTTTCATCTTTTCCGCCGTCTTGGTGATGATCCGCAGGTTGGCCTGATGCGGTACGATCCAGTCGATGTCCGCTTCGGTGACGCCGACCTTGTTCATGGCGGCCTCGCCGGCCTGCGCCAGCTTGGTGACCGCGTGCTTGAAGACCTCTTTGCCTTCCATCACCAGCGTGCCGGCGGTCTGCGTCGAGGAAACGCCGCCGTCCACATACAGAAGGTCGTTGTACTGGCCGTCGGATTGCAGCTCCGTCGCCAGAATGCCGCGGTCCGAGACATCGCCGGAGCCTTCCTGCGCTTCGAGGATCAGGGCGCCGGCGCCGTCGCCGAACAGAACGCAGGTGCTGCGGTCTTCCCAGTTCAGGATGCGGGAGAAGGTTTCGGCCCCGATGACCATGACCCGCTTGGCCTGTCCGGACAGGATCATCGCGTTGGCATTGGCCAGCGCATAGATGAAACCGGCGCAGACGGCCTGGATGTCGAAGGCAAAGCTCGCGCCCATGCCCAAGGCGGCCTGCACCTTGGTTGCCGTCGAGGGGAAGGTCTGATCCGGCGTCGATGTCGCGAGCACCAGGGCGTCGATGTCCCCGGGTTCCAGCCCTGCATCGGCAAGCGCCTCTTTCGCCGCCTCGATCGCCAGGTGAGAGGTCAACTGACCCTCGGCCGCGAAATGGCGGCGCTCGATGCCGGAGCGGGAGCGAATCCACTCGTCACTGGTGTCCACCATTTTTTCGAACTCGGAGTTCGGTACGATCCGTTCGGGAAGGTAGTGGCCGATTCCGACCGGTACTGCGCGTATAATAGTCATCATTCCCCGTTTTCGGACCTGTCTGCGTTCGTGGCATCATCACCGTGCGGAACGGCGGATGCAACTCTTGCAGCGATTTTATCGGCAAAGCCGAGTTGTGCCAGTGTGAAGGCCAGCTTGATTGCCGCCGATACGCCGGTGGCGTCGGCGCCGCCGTGCGATTTGATGACAGTGCCGTTCAGGCCCAGAAAGACGCCACCGTTCGCGCGCCTCGGGTCTATTTTCTCGCGCAGCTGGCGCATCGAGGAATAGGCGAAGAGGGCGCCGATCCGGGACATCAGCGTGCGTTTGAAGGCAGCCTTGAGCTGGTCGGCGATGGCCTTGGCCGTGCCTTCGGCCGTCTTGAGCGCGACATTGCCGGTAAATCCGTCGGTCACGATCACATCGACCCGGTCCGAGGGAATATCGCCACCCTCGACGAACCCGACAAAGACGATATCGTTTTGCGATGCCGAGGCCGCGATCATCTCGTGCGCTTCCTTCAACTCGGCCCGTCCCTTGTGTTCCTCGGTGCCGACGTTCAGCAGGCCGACACGCGGGATGGCGACCCCAAGACCGTTGCGGGCATAGGAGGCGCCCATCAGGGCGAATTTCAGAAGGTCGGGCGCGTCGGCCTTGATATCGGCGCCGACGTCCAGCATGACGTTATAATTCTGGGGATTGTCCGATGGCCACAGGATCGCGATGGCGGGCCGGTTGACGCCCGGCGCGCGGCGCAGGCGGACCATGGATATTGCCATGAGGGCGCCGGTGTTGCCGCAGGAAACCGCGACCGTGGCTTCGCCGTCGCGAACCGAGTCGATCGCGCCCCACATGCTGGAGCCTTTGCCGTTGCGCATTGCGTGACTGGGTTTTTCATCCATCGCGATGGCTGTGTCCGCATGGCGGATTTCACAGCGCTCCGACAGGATCGCCCGCTTGCCGATCAGCTCTTCCAGCCGGGCGCTGTCGCCGTGGACGATAAAACGGATCTCGGGATTGATTTCGGCGGACAAAGCCATGCCGCCGACAACAGCTTCGGCGCCATGGTCACCCCCCATGGCGTCGACAGATATTACGGTGCGAAGGTCAGCAGGAGATCTGTTTACGATGACATCATCGGCCATCAAGTGACCTCCCGTCCGGAACTTCAGGCGGCGTCGTCTTCGAGATCGATTTCTTCGATCGTGGAGACAACCTGGCGCTCGTCATAGTGCCCACAGGCGCCACAAACGTGGTGCGGGCGTTTAAGTTCGCCGCAGTTGCCGCACTCGTTGGGATTTTCCGCAACCAGTGAATCGTGCGAACGACGCATGCCGCGACGCGAACGGGTAATCTTGCTCTTAGGGACAGCCATGTCACAACCTCAAAAGTTCGGGCCTTCGCCCGGAATTCGCGGCTAAACGGTTGCTGGGAACGTCCCTGGCAAACCTGAGTCTCCGCCTGAATAGAAGAGCCGCGAAAATACAAAGTATTCGCGCCACTGCAAGCCCTTTTTCCGCTTCAGCGATTATTCTTCCCGCAGTTTATCCTTCAAAGCGGCCAGCGATGCAAACGGTTTCGTGTCTTCGTCGGTCATCGGGGCGACGCCTTCGCCTGCGAATCCCGTTTTTTCCAGTTCGGCGCCTTCCGCTTTCGGATAGGGGGGCAGGGCCAGCGCAACAGCTTCCAGCGCTATGGCGAAGAGGTCGATTTCCGTGCCGAGCGGTTCTTCGTATTCGTCCATATTCAACTCGACGACGGAACCGTCCTCGTAGGCTGGCGTGTCGCTGCGGAAAATGCGGACGATTTCCTCGTCTATGCGGGTCTTGACCGGGGCCAGCGTCAGAACGCATTCCTGGGTCACGGTTGCGCCGACGGTGCCCTTCAATTCCCAGTCTGTCTTGCCCAACGGGGCGATCCGCCCTTGGAACCGCATCTTGGCGACGCCGGGGATTTTCAACGTTCTGGCCGCATCGGCCTGATCGGCGGGCGAAAACCGGATGTCGAAATCCGTGCCGCCGGAGTGCTTGAGGTCTGCCACGCGCAGAGAATGGCGCCTGGTATCGTCGGATAGATTGGATGAGGTCAATGGTCGGTCCGTCAGTTTCCTGCCCGCGGGCGTCGTGCGATTTTAGAAGTTGTTTGCGAATAGAACAAGCGCAAGATATGAGGGGTAAAGTCGTAAGCGTCATGGGGTATCGAAAATGTCTGGCCGTAGAACAAGATCCGCAATTCTGGTTCTGTCCCTCTGCGCGGTCATGGCGTGCACGCCGAAAGTGCGGACCCACGGCTACGTTCCCAACGATGAAACGCTGGAAAGCATCGCCGTAGGCAAGGACAACCGCGAATCGGTTTACGAAGCGATCGGCAGCCCGACCAGTTCCGGCGTCATGCGCGACGAGGGGTGGTATTATATTTCCAGCCGCGTGAAGTACGAGACCTATCAGGCCCCGCAGGAAGTCGAGCGCCAGATCGTCGCCATTTCATTCGACCGTGACGGCGTGGTGTCGAATGTCGAGCGGCTAAGCCTGGAAGACGGGCGCGTGATCGCGCTGAACCGCAGGATCACGGATATTCCGGTCAAGGGTCCCGGCTTCTTCGGCCAGCTTTTCAACAATATCGGAAACTTTAACCTGGGCGATGCGATCTAGGGCCTTGGCCTAATCGCCTTTTGGTTCGAATTTCAGCGCGACGCCGTTCATGCAATACCGCAATCCGGTCGGCTGCGGCCCGTCTGGGAACACATGGCCCAGATGCGCGTCGCAGGTCTTGCACAGCACCTCTGTCCGGCGGGAAAACCAGCTGTTGTCCTCGCGCTCGGTCACGGCATCGGGGCCGACCGGCGCATAGAAGGACGGCCAGCCGGTGCCTGACTCGTATTTCGCATCGGCATCGAACAGCGGGGCATCGCAACAGACGCAGCGAAAAACACCGCGCCCTTTCGGAAAATTGTCATGCGTGCCAGCACGCTCGGTGCCCGCCTTGCGCGTCACCTTGTAGGCCAGATCGGACAATTGTTCCCGCCATTCCGCGTCGGTTTTCTCGACTTTTGCCATGTCAGGTTTCCTTTTCAGCCGCCCGTGTGGCTCATGTGGCGCGACATCTCGCCGGCGACCTCGCGCCGTGAATAGTCGAAATCATGCCCCTTGGGTTTCTTGGCGATGGCGGCGAAGATCGCCTGTTCCACCGCGGCATCGTCCGACGGATTGTCGCGCAGGGCCTTGCGCAGATCAACCTGTTCCTCCTGGCCGAGGCACTGGTACAGCTCGCCGGTGCAGGTCAGGCGGACGCGGTTGCAGCTTTCGCAGAAATTGTGGCTCAGCGGCGTTATGAACCCGACGCGCTGGCCGGTCTCCGCGAGGCGGACATAGCGGGCAGGGCCGCCGGTGCGGTCGTCCACGTCCACCAATGGCGCGAAGGCCTCCAGCTGGCGGCGCAGGTCCTTGAGCGACCAGTACTGGTCCAGCCGGTTCTCGTTGCCGATGTCGCCCATCGGCATGACCTCGATATAGGTCAGGTCCATGCCGCGCGCGCCGCACCATGTCACCATATGTTCCAGCTCGTCGTCGTTCACGCCCTTCAGCGCCACGGCGTTGATCTTGACCTGAAGCCCGGCCTCCTGCGCCGCGTCGATGCCGTCCAGCACCTGGGCCAGCCGGCCCCAGCGGGTGATTTTCGCGAATTTCTGCTCGTCGAGCGTGTCGAGCGAGATATTGACCCGCTTGACGCCGCAGGCCGCCAGATCGGCGGCAAACCGGCGCAACTGCGATCCGTTGGTGGTCAGGGTCAATTCGCGCAGGGCGCCGCTGTCCAGATGCCGCGACATCGCCTTGAAGAAATCCATGATCCCGCGCCGGACCAGCGGCTCGCCGCCGGTTATCCGCAGTTTCTCGACGCCCAGCCCGATGAACAGCGAACACAGCCGGTCCAGTTCCTCGAGGCTCAGCAGTTCCTTCTTGGGCAGGAAGGTCATGTTTTCCGACATGCAGTAGACACAGCGGAAATCACAGCGGTCGGTCACCGACACGCGCAGATAGGAAATCGCGCGCTGGAACGGATCAATCAGTTTGGGTGCATTCGTCATACAGGGAAACTAGGCCGCAGTCCGGCCGCAATCAAGCGCTATTCGGCACCGAACACGAAGTTCTGACGGGCCGCGCCGCCGGGTCCTCGGCACCGAAAAGGCGCGCTATTCCACCGTTACCGATTTTGCCAGATTGCGCGGCTGGTCCACGTCCGTGCCCTTGGAAACGGCGGCGTAATAGGCCAGCAGCTGCACCGGAATCGCATAGACGACCGGCGCGAACACCGGATGGACCCGCGGCATCACCACAGAGCGCCAAACCCCCTGACCGGCGGTCTTCAACCCGTCCTTGTCGGTGATCAGCAGCACCTTGCCCTGCCGCGCCATGACCTCCTGCATATTGCTGACGGTCTTGTCGAACAGCGCGTCCTTCGGGGCCAGAACGATGACAGGCATGTCCTTGTCCACCAGCGCGATCGGGCCGTGCTTCAGTTCGCCGCTGGCATAGCCCTCGGCGTGGATATAGCTGATTTCCTTGAGTTTCAACGCGCCTTCCAACGCCACCGGGTACATGTCCCCGCGTCCGAGGAACAGCGCGTCCGAGGCCGTTGCCAGTTCGGCGCTGATGGCGCTGACCTCCTGCTCGACATGCAGCGCCTGACTGACGATGCCGGGCAGCGCGTGATAGGCCGCGATCAGTTCCGCCAGATCATGCCCGCCGGTCTGTCCGGTCTGCTGGGAGGCATAGAGAACCATGGCCGCCAGCGTCGCCAGCTGGCAGGAAAACGCCTTGGTCGAAGCGACGCCGATCTCGACACCGGCATAGATCGGCAGGACGATATCCGACTCGCGCGCGATGGAGCTTTCGGCGACATTCACCACGCCTACGGTCTTGATGTTCTGCCCGATGCAATAACGCAGCGCCGCCAGGGTATCGGCGGTCTCGCCGGACTGGCTGACGAAAATCGCCAGCGAATTCGGGTTCAGCGGCGGTTCGCGATAGCGGAATTCCGATGCGACATCGACCTCGACCGGAATGCGCGCAATCTGCTCGAACCAGTACTTCGCCACCATGCAGGCGAGGTAGGCCGTGCCGCAGGCCACCATGGTGATATTGGTCACGCTGGAAAAATCGATCCCGTCGGTACGCAGGTCGATACGCGAATGGTCGGCCGAGATGTAGTGGCTGATGTTCTCCGCCAGAACGGTCGGCTGTTCGGCGATTTCCTTGGCCATGTAATGCTTGTACATGCCCTTGTCGGTCGCCATGGCGCTCAGCTGGATGTTGCGCATCTGTCGGTTGGCCAGCTTGCCTTTGGCGTCGCGGATTTCAAGCGAGTTGCGTGTGATGACCGCCCAGTCGCCCTCTTCGAGATAGGTGATCTTGGAGGTCATCGGCGCCAGCGCGATCGCATCCGATCCGACGAACATCTCGCCCTTGCCGTGGCCGATTGCCAAGGGCGAGCCCTTGCGCGCGGCGATCAGCAGGTCGGGGTCGGATTCGAACAGGAAACACAGCGCATAGGCGCCCTCGAGCCGCTTCAGGGTCTGCTCGACCGCCTCTTGCGGGCTTGCACCCTGATCGAGGTAGTAACGGCACAGTTGCGCAACGGTTTCGGTATCCGTCTCGCTGAGGAATTCGACGCCCTTGGCCGTCAATTCCTCGCGCAGGGCGTGAAAGTTCTCGATGATCCCGTTGTGCACGACGGCGACCGGTCCGGCGCAATGCGGGTGGGCATTGGCCTCGTTCGGCGCGCCGTGCGTCGCCCAGCGGGTGTGTCCGATGCCGGTCTTCCCGCGCAGCGGTTCGTGCACCAGGCGGTCCGACAGGTTGACCAGCTTGCCCACGGCGCGCCGGCTTTCCAGAACGCCGTTGTGCACCGTGGCGATGCCGGCGCTGTCATAGCCGCGGTATTCCAGCCGTTTCAGGGCGTCTACGATGATCGGGGCGGCTTCGTGGTCGCCCAGCACTCCTACTATACCGCACATGTCACGATCCCTTGCCTTTCGCAGCCTTCTGCTGCCTGAGTTTCTGCATCAGGCGCAGCCCGAGGCCGGGCTTGTTGGCCTGTTTGCCGCGTCCGATGGCCAGCGCGCCGTCGGGCACGTCCTCGGTGATGACCGATCCCGATCCGGTCAGGGCGTCGTCGCCGACGCGCACGGGCGCGACCAGCATGGTGTTCGAGCCGATGAAGGCGCGGGCGCCGATCTCGGTCCGGTGTTTGAAGACGCCGTCATAGTTGCAGGTGATGGTGCCCGCGCCGATATTGGCGTGATCGCCGACAGTGGAATCGCCGACATAGGACAGGTGGTTGACCTTGGCGCCTTCACCGATCTGGGCCGCCTTGATCTCGACGAAATTGCCGATCTTCGCGCCGTCCGCGATTTCCGCGCCGGGCCGCAAACGGGCGTAGGGCCCGATGACGCAGCCCTGCGATACGTGGCAGCCTTCCAGATGCGAAAAGGCGCGGATATGGGCGCGGCTCTCGATGGTGACGTCCGTTCCGAAAACGACGTTCTGCTCGATCAGCACATCGCGGCCGACATAGGTGTCAAAGGCGAACCAGACGGTTTCGGGGGCAACCATCGTCGCGCCGTTGTCCATCGCCTCGGACCGTGCGCGGGTCTGGAAAATCGCTTCGGCCTGCGCCAGTTCGGCGCGCGAATTCACGCCCCGCGTCTCGTATTCCTCGCAGCGCACCACGGCGGTGGTAAGGCCCTGATCACGCGCGATTTTAACGATATCGGTAATGTAATACTCGCCTTGGGCGTTTTCGTTGCCGACCTTCGCCAGAAGATCGAACAGCAGGGTTCCGTCCACGCAATAGACGCCGGAATTGCACAGGCTGATCGCGCGCTGATCCTCGGTTGCGTCCTTGTGTTCGACGATACTCTCCAGCGTTCCGTCTTTTGCCAGGATCAGCCGGCCGTAGCCGGTCGGATCGGCGGCCTCGAAGCCGAGGTTGACGATGGCGTGGCCCTGCCGGCGGACCGCCTGCATTTCGGCAAGCGTTTCGGGCGAGATAAAAGGCGTGTCGCCGTAGAGAATGAAGATATCGCCGTCGAAACCGTCGAGCGCGGGTGCTGCCATCAAGGCGGCATGGCCGGTGCCGTTCTGCTCTTTCTGCAGGACAACCTGCGCATCCTCGTCGAATTCCAGTGCGGCCGCCTTGACCTCGTCGAAGCCGACCCCGGCGACAACCACGGTCTTTTCCGGTTCCAGCGACGCGCCGGAGCGCATGGCATGGTGCAACAACGGCGCCGAGGCGACCGGATGCAGGACCTTGGGCTGGTCCGATTTCATGCGGCTGCCCTGTCCTGCGGCCAGAATGACGACTGCGACGCTCATATTTTCTCGTTCCTTTTTATGTCCGCACTATCTAACGACGAACAGGGCATTGCAAAAGGGGGCTTGTATCAAGAAACCTTTCACTTGGTTACCGCTTATGGCACACCCGCGAAAAGAGAGGGAATATGAAAACCGTAATTTTTGACCTCGACGGCACATTGGCCGACACCAGTGCCGACCTGATCGCGGCGGCGAATGCCTGTTTTGAAGGGCTGGGCCACGGTCCGATGCTCGATCCGGTCGCGGATGCGCCCACCGCCTTTGCAGGAGGGCGGGCGATGCTGCGCCTCGGGTTTTCGCGGCTGACGCCGGACTGGACCGAAACCGAGGTGGATGGCCAATATCCCTTCCTGCTGGAGTTCTACGGGGCCAACATAGACCGGCAGACGGTGCTCTATCCCGGCGTCACGCAATGCCTGCAGGTGCTGTCCGATCAGGGCTATGCGCTGGGCATTTGCACCAACAAGCCGGAGGGCCTGTCGGAAACGCTGGTGCAGAAGCTGGGAATACGTTCCTATTTCAAGGCCTTGCTCGGGGCCGACACCCTGACCGTGCGAAAACCCGATCCGGTGCATTTGTGGGAAACGATCACGCGGTCCGGCGGAGACCGGAGCCGCGCGATTCTGATCGGCGATACCATCACCGACCGCCAGGCGGCCGAAAACGCCGGCGTGCCCTGTGCGCTGGTGACTTTTGGACCTACCGGTCGCGCCGTTCAGGACCTGTCGCCCGAGGCCCTGCTGGATCATTATGACGATCTGCCCGATCTGGTTCAGAGGATGCTGGGCTGAAGCAGGAGGTCATCTTGGCGAAACCGATCGACACGGAAGCACGATTCACTGGCAACTTCACCCAGCAGCAGCCGATCCCCGAGGCGGGCATCGAGGCCGCGTTGCGGGTTCTGCGCCATGGGCGGTTGCACCGCTATAACGTGGTGGAGGGCGAGGTGGCCGAAACAGCCCTGCTGGAACAGGAGTTCGCCGCTTTCACCGGTGCGAAATATTGTCTGGCCGTGGCGTCGGGCGGTTATGCGCTGGCCACCTCCCTGCGAGCGATTGGCGTCGGGTCGGGAGACAGGGTTTTGACGAATTCCTTCACGCTTGCTCCGGTTCCCGGGGCCATTGCCGCCGTCGGGGCGGAGCCGGTTTTTGTCGAGATTACCGAACGACTGGTCCTCGATCTGGACGATCTGTCCCGCAAGATCGCGACCAGCGGCGCAAAGGTGCTGATGCTCAGCCACATGCGCGGCCATATCGTCGACATGGAGGCCCTGATGGCGATCTGCGATGCCGCCGGCGTGCAGGTGGTCGAGGACTGCGCCCACACCATGGGCGCACACTGGAACGGCAAGCCCAGCGGACGCTTCGGCGTGACCGGCTGCTATTCGACGCAGACATTCAAGCACATGAATTCCGGCGAGGGCGGCCTGATAGTGACCGACGACGCCGAGGTCATGGCGCGGGTCACCATGCTGTCCGGCAGCTATATGCTCTATGACCGCCATCTGGCCGGCGCGCCGTCTGAGACTTTTTCCGACATACGTCTGGATACGCCGAACTGTTCCGGCCGGATGGACAACCTGCGCGCGGCGATCCTGAGGCCGCAGCTACAAAACCTGACCGCGCAATGTGCGGC
>JBFIHV010000064.1:0-9874 GCA_041601595.1 Amylibacter sp.
CCGGATAATCGCGCTTGACCGCCTTCATTTCCCTCAGGTTGACCTCCAGCGGCCGGTCCGTGATCAGTTCGATGTTGTTGAGCCCCAGCAGCCGCCGGTCCGCGCCCCAGATCGCGCCATAGCGCGGCCCGTTCACGTTGACGATCGGCGGGCCCGCCTCGCCCAGCGTTTTCCAGACGACGCCGCCCCAGCCGGCCTCGAAAGCCCGGCGCACGTTGTATTCCTTGTCTGTCGGCGGCGCGGATGCCAGCCAGAACGGATTGGGTGACTTTATTCCTACGAATTTGCTGTTCAGGTTTGCCATTGCACTGGCTCCTTTTCCGTCGTTTTTCAGACACTGAGACTGGCGTGGATATCTTCGGCGGCATCGCGGCCTTCGGCCACGGCCGTCACGGTCAGGTCGTCTCCGCCACTGGCGCAATCGCCGCCGGCCCAGATCCCGCTGACCGAGGTCCGTCCGGCGCCGGTCACACGGATCTTGCCCTTTTCAAGGTCAAGACCAGTCGATGCCGCATCGAGTTTCTGGCCGATTGCCTTGAATATCTGGTTCGCCCTGAGTTCGAACGTCTCGCCTGTCATCTCGAGTTTGCCGTTTCTGGAACGGGTATACGCGAATTCGACACTGGAGGCGGTTCCATTTCCTTTTATTCCAACCGGTTGCGCGTTGTAGATGATGCGCACGCCCTTGGAGGTCGCAAGATCCTGCTCGTATTCGGATGCGCCCATCGCCTGCTTGTCGCGCCGGTAGACGATGGAAACCTCGTCCGCGCCAAGCAGCTTGGCCTGCACGCCCGCGTCGATGGCGGTCATGCCGCCGCCGATGACGACGACACGCCGGCCAACCGGGATTTTTGAAAGGTCCGCGGCCTGACGCAAATCGCCGATGAAACCGACGGCATCAGACACGTTTTCCTTGTCTTCGCCCTTTATGCCCAGAGCATTCACACCCCCCAGCCCCATGCCGAGGAACACGGCGTCGAAATCCTCTGACAGCCCCTGCACGGTAATCTGGTCGCCCAGGCGCTGGTTGTATCTCACCTCGATGCCGCCAATCGACAGCAGCCAGTCGAATTCCGCCTGAGCAAATCCATCGACCGACTTATAGGCGGCAATTCCGAACTCGTTCAGTCCGCCGCCCTTTTCGCGAGCCTCGAAGATCGTTACGCCGTGACCCCGCATCGCCAGCCTGTGGGCACAGGCCAGTCCGGCGGGCCCCGCGCCGACCACGGCCACGGTCTTGCCCGTCGCCGCCGCCCTTGTGAAAGGATGCTTGCCCGCCGCCATCAGCGTATCGGTCGCATATCGCTGCAGACGGCCGATCTCGACCGGCTTGCCTTCCGCCGCCTCGCGCACGCAGGCTTGTTCGCACAGCGTTTCGGTCGGGCAGACCCGGGCGCACATTCCCCCCAGGATATTCTGCGAGAAAATCGTTCTGGCCGATGCCTCTGGCGTTCCTGTCGAAATCTGCCGGATGAAAAGCGGGATATCGATGTCCGTGGGACAGGCGGCAATGCAGGGGGCGTCGTAACAGAAATAGCACCTGTCCGCCGCGACCAGCGCCTCGTGATCGGTCAGCGGCGGGTGAAGATCGCGGAAGTTTTCGGCCAGTTCTTCACGGTTCAGGCGGTTCGGTACGATACCTTCCGAAGCGGGTGAATTCAGCATCGCTGCCTCCAAATATCCGGTGTTCAATGATCAAGCTTTGCACAGGTCTATTTTTTTATCAAATGGTAAATTTTTTGAAATGATTTTTGTGAAGGCGATTTCCGCTTCGCTGCCAGGCTCCGAAAGCCTGCGTGTCTTCGGGCTGCGACGGGGACAATTCCGCCCGGCGCGCCGTCGCAACACCGCCCGGCCAGCGCGGTGGCGGCAAGGGTTTCCGAGTCTCGTTGTTTCCAGTTGTGGCTAAACCGTGGCAAACGCACGCAATTCGCGAGGACGCCCTAAACGAGGCTTTCCGCGCCTGAAGGGGCCCCGGTCGGACCCCCGCCGCGTTGTTCCATCCGCAATCAGGAAAAAAGATACTCGATCACAAATCCACGGAACAAAGTCAGCTCCAACAGCCATATGAAGACGCCATGCAAGACGACAAGCGTTCCGGCCCCTGCAAAGAACGCGTTCAGCCAGGAATCCTTGCTGCTGAACCGAACGAAAAGCAGGACGGACAGCGGCCCGCCGACCACGAAACCGAACAGCAGCAGGGCAATCGTAAACTCGATAAGCCACAGGAACATTTCCAATTCGGATTTCGCCGGATCGCCGGTTTGTTCCGTTGCCTCGGCGGCTTCGACAGGCGGAGTAGCCTTGCGTTGCCGCACTATATCCAGAACCAGCTGCGCCAGGCACAGGATGGTGCCCGGAATGCCGATCAGCAGCGGCATGAACGCGGCCTTCGACGGCAGTTCCAGCGCCAGAAGGCAAGCCCCCGAAAACAGGGCCAGCATCGTCAGGGATGTCAGAATTCGGTCATTAAAGATCATAATGGACTTCCTTTCCGCCCGAGTTTGTACGCAGGCGGTAAATGTATATGACGATGGTCAGGACGATCAGCGCGATCAGGAACAGCGACAGCGGCCGCAGAAAGAACGTCGGCCCCCAAATGGCCAGCGCCTTGTGGATGGAGTCCTCTGCGATCGCCCCCAGCACCAGACCGATGACGAATGGCGGCCTCGGCCATCCGTGTTTTTTGAGGAAATAGCCAAGCACCCCGATCACAAACAGCAGCACGATGTTTTCCCAAGCGGCCTCCGACAGGTAGGCGCCCAGAAACGCCAGGACCAGTACGAACGGTATCAGCAGGGCTCCGCGCACGAACACCAGAAGGGAAAACGCCGGCGCCATGGCCAGAAAGATAAAAACGGACAGGAAATTCGCAAGCGCCAGCGCCCAGATCAGCGACCAGACGAGGTGCATGCCCGTCAACGCAATCTGCGGTCCGGGCTGGATGCCCAGCATGACGAAGGCGCCGATCAGGATTGCCATGCCCGAACTGCCCGGAACCCCGAAGAACAGCGTCGGCAGCAGCGCGCCGCCTTCCTTGGAATTGTTGGCGGTTTCGGGCGCGATAACACCCCGAACATCGCCCTTGCCAAAGGTCTCGGGGTTCTTGCAGGTCTGCACAGCATGACCGTAGCACAGCCACGAAGCGGCATCGCCGCCAAGGCCGGGGATCGCCCCGATCGCGGCCCCGAAAATCGACGTGCGGATTGTCAGCCATGGGTGGCGGAAGACATCGAGAATCCCGTCAATGACCTGCCATATATCGTATCGGGACGCCTTGCCCTTGACCTCGGCGATCGCGCCGCCCTTGACGCCCAGGGCCAGCATCTCGGGTATCGCGAAAATTCCCAGAACCGCCGCGACGACGCTGACGCCGTCCCACAGGAACAACTGGTCGAAGGTGAAGCGTTGCGCGCCCGTGTGCGGGTCCAGCCCGACCAGTGACACCATGATCCCCAGAAGGCCAACTGAGATCCCCTTGATCAGGCTGCGCCCCGAAAGCATCGCGATGAATGTAATTCCGAACAGCGCGAGCAGGAAGAACTCCGCCGGGCTGAACGCCAGCACGACCGGCCGCAGCACCGGCAGCATCGCCGCCAGAAACAGCGCGCCGATCACGCCGCCGACACCCGACGCGCCGAGCGACGCCCCCAGTGCGCGGCCCGCCTCGCCGCGCTGCGCCATGGGATAGCCGTCGACGATGGTTGCAGCATCCGGACCGGTTCCCGGAACGCCGAAGAGGATCGACGGAATTGATCCGCCCGTATGCACGACCGCATGCATCGCCAGCAGGAACACCGCGCCCGCCAGCGGGTCCATCCCGAAAACGAACGGGATCAGCAATACGACGCCGAGCTTGCCGCCAAGACCGGGCACGGCGCCGAAAAACATTCCGATGGGAATTGCGAGCAGGATGAGCCCCATCAAATAGGGTGACGTCAAGATATCCCATAAGGGTCCGAAAATTGCATTCACATCCACGATGCAGCCTCCCAGCGACAAGACAATCCCGTCATGCATAAGAGCCATTCGGCCGTGCGGACGGTGATCCATCCCTTCACGCTATGGCGGGCTCGGGATATTCTCAAATTTTTTTGGACCATCGTTCTCCATATCGGAACAATACGAAGTCACAATTTGCCTTGCTGCCAGACTGTGCTTTGCTTGCCGTATCGGGAAATTACGGGAGAATAATCATGATTGCAGGGTTTGTTGGCGTCGGCGCAATGGGCGAGGCAATGGCAGGACACGCCGCAAAAGCCGGGTTTGACGTCGAAGTGTTCGACGCGGACCAGACGGTCATGGACCGGCTGAAAGCGGGCGGCCTGAAAGTGGCCTCCGGCCTTTCCGATCTGGGAAAAAGGGCGGATACAATCATCATCATGGTCGCAACCGACAGTCAGTGCGAGTCCGTCGTGGACACTTTACTGGCATCCGGAATGAAGGACGGCGCAGTCATTGTGGTCAGCGCCACGACCCACCCGAAAACCATGGTCGAGCTGGCGGCCAGATGTGAAAAGCAGGGTGTGGGTTTCGTGGACGCGCCCGTTTGCTATGGCTTGCAGGGTGCGAAGAACGGAAACCTGATTTCGCTGTGCGGCGGCAGGAAAAGCGACATCGACAAGGTCTCTCCCATTCTGATGAGTTACAGCCGGAGCGTCGAGCATATCGGTGACGTCGGATGCGGGCAGATCGCGAAAACCTGCAACAACATGATGCACTGGGCCGCCTGCGTCGCCAATTACGAGACACTGGCGCTGGCCCGGGCCTGCGGGATCAACGCCCAGTCGATGCGGGAGACACTGCTTAAATGCCCTGCCCGCAACACGACGCTGGAGCGATGGGATACCACACGGTTCACATGGCACGAGAAGGACATGGATGTGGCGCTGGATCTCGCCCAGAAGGCAGACTTGCCCCTGCCCCTGTTCGGCGCGGTCGACCAACTGGTGAAATTGCTGGGTCCGGACATGGTGAAATCGCTTCTTCATGGCGGCCCGGCGCATTACCTAGGCAAGGAAATCGGTGAAATACATCAGTAAACATTACCTATCTGCGAGTTGCTATTCCGCTATATGGAACAGCTTCCCGTTGACAGAAACATGCGCCAGGACTAGCATTCCGGTGCAAAGCGAATTCAAGGAGGCGGCATGCCAGACGACAAGAATGCAGAGGGTGGCTTAGGCCACAACAGCGAAAACCGCGACACGGTGGTTTGGGAACGCTGGACCAGAAAACGGACATTCGTCCGCGCGCTGGAAGGCAACTACAGCGAGATGAAGGAAGAGCTGTACAAGCAGCCGCGCGTCTACAAGACCCGCGACATGAAGTGGAAGGGCGGCCCCCACAACTTCGGCAAGAAGGTCATAAACCCGCAGGCCAACAAGATCGCACAGTCGATCGAGGCGCATGTCGATGCCTTCGCGCCGCATGGCTACGGCCAGATCCACGGCCACATGAACTCTGCCGTCTTCTTTGTCCTCAAAGGCAAAGGCCACGACATCCACGACGGCCGCCGGATCGACTGGGAAGCGGGCGACGCTCTGATCGTCGAGAACGGATGCGTTCACCAGCACCTGAACGACAGCGACGACGAAAGCATCGTTCTGGTCCTGAAGGCAAAGCCACTGTTCCTGTTCATGCATATGATCTTTCAGGAAATGGTCGAGTTTCCGCCAACGGAACCAGTGCCGGGCCACGAAGACTACCACCCGCCGCTGAGCCTCTAGGCCGCAACTGGATAAGAACAGAAAGGACAGGACAATGGATCCATCTACATTTGCAGATGTCATCGAGCGGCAGCGCGCCAAGCAGGGCGCACCGGAGGTTTCGTTTTACAAGGACGCGCTCGAGGCCAGCCAGCAGTTCCGCAAGGACTATGACAACCGCCTGAACGTCGTGAAATACGGCCAGATGCCGCTGGAGCGTTCGGCGGACGGCCTGATCAAGCATATCATCAACGAACGCATGGACACCAAAGAGTGCTGCATTGACGTATACATGCAGTTCATCGAGGCCGGAAAGGCCACGGGCACCAGCCGCCATCTGACCGAAGAGATCGCTTTCGTGATCGAGGGCACAGGTCACGACCTGCATTATGACGTGCATTTCGCATGCAAGACCGAGTTCGAATGGACCTGGGATACGACCCCGAAGAAATATGAATGGGGACCGGGCGACTTCATATACGTTCCGCCCTATGTCGCGCACAAACGGGTCAACACCTCTGACATCGAGGCGCGGATCGTCGTTTGCAACAGCCGCATCATGAAGGCCATCGGCCTGGACTGGTTCGACCAGCTTGAACCTGCGGAGGGGTTCGAGGACGTGTGGGTGCCGCCGGCCGACTAAATTCACCGCGGAGCATGTGCCGGAAAAAGAGCACAGCTCCGCTTTTCACCAGGGAGGAACAAAATGAAGAAATTTCTAGCGACCTTGACCGTGGCATCGGTCATGGCCCTGCCCGTCTGGGCTCAGGGCTATTTTGAAGGCAAAACGATAACTTACATCATCGCCACGGACCCCGGCGGCGGCTACGATGCATACGGACGCCTGATCGGCCGCCACCTGGAACAGAAACTTGGTGCGGAAAAGGTTATCTACAAGAACCTGCCGGGTGCCGGACATATCGTCGGCGCGAACACGCTTGCCGCATCCAATCCGGACGGCCTGACGATCGGCACATTCAACACAGGGCTGATCTACGCGCAGATCCTTCAGCGCGACGGGATCGCGTTCGATCTGTCCAAGATGAGCTGGATCGGCAAGGCCGCCGCCGACGCCCGCGCGATCATTCTAGGCACGAACAGCGGCTTGAAGAGTTTCGATGAGCTGCTGGCAAGCAAGGAGACCGTGAATTTCGCGGCGACCGGCATCGGTTCGGCATCTTTCACAGAAACCAAAATGCTGAAAGACGCCTTTGACCTCAACATCAAGCTGATCCCCGGCTACAACGGCAACGAAGGCGAAATGGCCATGCTGCGCAGCGAGGTTGCCGGTCAGGTCGGCAGCTACGGATCGCTGAAACCGTTTATCGACACCGGAAACGGATTTGCTGCCGTTGCCATCGGTGGCGGACTGCAGCCACAGGCGATCGATTACGCCAAAACCGACAAGGCCAGATCTATCATAAATCTGATCGACGCCATGTCCAACATGGGCCGTCTGACGGCAGCGCCGGAAGGCATTCCCGCACCGGTGCTGGACGAATTGCGCGATGCCTATATGGCAGTGATGGCAGATCCCGAGTTTCTGGCCGAGGCCGATAAGCTCGGCCTGCCGATCGACGCTGCCCGCGGCGACAAGGTCGCCGAACTGGTGAACGCCGCTTTGCAGCAGACACCCGAAACGGTCGAGATCATCGCCTCGGCTCTGGAAGTCGAAATTCCGATGACGAAGGTGACGAGCAAGCTCTTGTCACTGGAAGACGGCAACAAGGTCGTGGAATTCAATTCCGGCGACGAGGTCATCAAGAGCAAAATCTCGGGCTCACGGACCGCGATCACGATCAACGGCGCCGAAGGGGACCGCAAGGCACTGGTAGTCGGCATGACCTGCGAGATCGAATACGATCCGAAACACGAGGAATTCGAGCCCAAGTCAATGGCCTGTTCAGGGTAACATCGGCCATTCATGACACTGCAACCGGGCGCCCCGTGGGGCGCCCTTTTTGTTAGCGGTGGCGTGTGATGATGTCCACGAGGGCGGGTTTGCCGGACTTCACCACCTCCAGCGCGCGACGCAGGGCGGCTCCCACTTCTTCCGGTTTGTCGATCGGTCCTTCGCTCCACATTCCCATGCCCTTGGCGATGGTCGCGAAATCGGGTTCGGGATCGAAGATATCCATGCCGATGTGTGCTTTGTCCTCATCCGTACCGCGCATGCGGGCCATGCGTATCTGGTGGTGCCAGTCGTTGTAGTAGGCGCGGTTGTTGAACATCACGATCAACAGCGGGATTTCGTGCTTGGCCGCGGTCCACAGCGCGCCGGCATCGTACATCAGATCCCCGTCCGGCTGTATCGCAACCACCACCTTGTCCGAGTTCTTGTGCGCGAGCGCCACGCCCAGAGACATGCCGATCTGGGTCGATGTTCCCAGCGATTTGCCCGGATGGCGATAGGGCTTGTCGAAATCCCAGAGCTTCCGGGTCCATTGCCGGAGCGTTCCGGTGCTCAGAACCCAGTCTTCGTCCCGAATGACGTCCCAAACCTCTTGCGCCAGCCGCGGCAGCGTCAGCGGCGATCCCTCGCGGTTTTCCTCGGCCTCTTTGGCCCATCCGGCGAACAGCGCGTCATGCCGTTCGGCAATCCGTCCGGTCCGCGCCTTGACCTTGGCGCGCAGGTCCGCGTCCCCCGCCAGAATGGCTTCGGCGATCGCGGTCATTTGCGGCATGACCAGGCGCGGGTCGCCCAGCGCGCTCAGCGATTTTGTTCTGTACCGCCCATAGTCCAGCGACCATGCGCCGATGCCCGTTTCGTGGAACCCGACCTCCATCCAGTCGCAGTCGTCCGAGACGTAAGACGACAACGCGCGCGTGGTGCTGTCCAGCTTGGCGGTCGCCTTTTCCCAGTCGACGACATCCAGCGCCAGAATGGCGTCCGCTGTACTGAGATTTCCGATATCCATCGACAGGTTCAGCGGGTGCCGGTTCGGAAAGCAAAGTGCTGAATTCACATCCCAGACCGCCACGCCCAGCGTTTCCGCCAGCGTCACCAGCTTGTCGAAGTTGCCCGGTTGGCGGCCGGTGAACTCCGTCATGATATAGGGCATCTCGGCGTCGAGAAGCCGCCGCACGATCTGTTCGATCACGACTGCGTCCGCCGCCATCGGAGCCGGCGCCGGCATCGCGTTTTTCGGCGGCATGGCCACGTCACGCGTCAGCGGCGTTTCCTGCAGCAAGGCATCGTAGCACAGATAGATCGGCCCCTGTGGCTCTGTCACCATGGTGGAATAGGCGCGCATGAAGCTGTCCGTCACCCCCTCGATCGCGTGGGGCTGGTAGTCGAACTTGGTGAAATTCCGCACGGCATCACCCTGACTCTGCGCGGTGTGGTGCCAGTCGCTGCGCGGGCGGCGCTTGCTTTCGTCCATCGGACCGGTGGCCCCCATGATGAAGATCGGCGCGCGGTCGGTGAAGGCATAGTAGATCGCCATCTGACCATGCAACAGCCCGACCAGATCATGCAGGATCGTCGCCATCGGCCGGCCCGTCGCGCGGGCGTAGCCATGCGCGATCTGGACGGCTGTCTCTTCGTGCTGGCAAACCAACATCTTGGGCCTGTTACCGCCGTAGTTGATCAAGCTGTCATGCAGCCCGCGGAAACTGGCGCCGGGGTTGATCGCGACATATTCGAAATCATAATGGTGCAGCAGATCGACGATCACGTCCGACTGGTATTTCGTGTAATCTTCCGGAACGTTTTTCATCATTGCATGTCACCTTTTCGATGCAGGGGGTAGATGTCTTCAAAGGTGCGGCGATGCCGCTCCGAATTGTGTCACGAGCCCCGCCAGCAACGCGATTAACCCGGCCAGAAAGGGGACCGCCAGCGCCGAAAGGACCCTCAGCCTCAGAAACGAGGGACCAAGCAGGGGAATTTCATATATCAGTATCCGGTGGGCGGCAAAAATGCTCCAGGACGTGATGAATGTCACCAGGGCGGCCGTCGTAGCGCCGGACTTTGCAAAGACCGCGGCTATCGCGAAGGCTATCACCGGGCCTGCCGGCACCAGCAGGCCCGTCGCCGCCGCAACCGGCAGCGCCAGGTATCCCGCGTCCGCCCCCATAAACTGGGAAATCGCCTGTTTCGGCAGCAGTTCCGCCACAAATCCCGCCGCGACCAGCGCGCAGAGCATGCGCGGCACCAATATGGC
>JBFIHV010000065.1:0-9851 GCA_041601595.1 Amylibacter sp.
ACGACGATTTCGAACTGCTTGCCGTTCACCATCTTGTCGCGCAGGCCGAACTGAACCGCGTTGGTCAGCGAGTTCACCATGTTGCCGCCGTAGTGGTTCAGAACCAGCACATCCGCGCCGGAGTTCAGAACCGGAGCGATATAGGACGAGAAGTCCGTCGTCGCCAGCGGCGTCAGAACGTTGTTGACGGTCTGCCAGCCCGTGGCCTCGGTCGCGGCCTGGATCGACTCCTGCTGTGTCCAGCCCCAGGTATAGTCGGCGGTCAGGTGATAGGCCTTGCGGTCGGTGCCGTAAGCCTTCGCCAGAACCGGCGCAAGCGCCGCGCCGGACATGTAGGCGTTGAAGAAGTGACGGAAGCCGTTCGCCTTCTTGTCCTTGCCCGTGGTGTCGTTGGAGTGGGTCAGACCGGCCATGAAGATGACGCCGGCTTCCTGGCACAGACCCTGAACGGCAACAGCCACACCGGAAGACGAACCGCCGGTGATCATGATTGCGCCGTCTTTTTCGATCATGGATTTCGCGGAAGCACGCGCCGCATCGGATTTGGTCTGCGTGTCGCCTGTTACATATTCCACTTTCTTGCCAAGGATACCGTTGCCCTTGAGCGCCTTCGACGAGAATGTATTCAGACACCCGCCGTCGCCGCCGCCGTTCAGGTGCTCGACAGCCAGCTGGTATGCACGCAGCTCGTCAAGACCCTCGTCGGCATAGGGGCCGGTCTGGGGCACGTTGAATCCCAGCGTGACCGTGCTGCCCTGAGGCGCGTTGGTGTAGCCGCTATGCGCAGCCGCGTTCAGAATTGTTGGCATCGCCAAACCGGCGCCGACCACGGCACCGGACTTGATTAACCCACGACGGGTTGTAGAAAATTTAGACATTCATTCCTCCCAGAATTTGGACCTTACCCCGCCCGATCGCGGGATTAGTCGCCTATAGTCTGCGCGACATCGGGTCAAAAAATCAATAAATAACTGTTTAACAACATTTTTTTTGTAAAGTTTTCGAATGTAATGAAATGTTGATAGTAAATTTTTTTACAGTTATGCTGCAAGGACACCTAATCAAAGGAAATTCCGTTGGCGCGGAGCTTGACCGGAACCAGAATCAGAGAACGCCGCCGCGGCAAGAACCTGAGCCAGACGGAACTGGCGCGGCAAGTCGGGATTTCCTCTTCCTACCTCAACCTGATCGAACACAACCGCCGCGGCATCGCCGGCAAGACACTGCTGGCCATTGCCGAGAACCTCGGCGTGGACGCCCGCAGCCTGTCCGAAGGCGCCGACCGGGCGCATGTGATGCAGTTGCGCGAGGCCGCCGCAAACGTGCCTGCCGCGGGTGCTGAAATCGACCGCCTGGAAGAGTTCATCGGCCGGTTTCCCGGATGGGCCCGCCTGATCGACGACTTCCAGTCTCAGAGCAAGTTCCAGAATGAAACTCTGCTCGCCCTGTCGGACCGGCTGAATCACGACCCTTTCTTCGCCGAGGCCATCCACATGATGGTTTCCAACATCACCGCCATTCATTCGACCGCCGGCATCCTGTCCGAAGGCGATGCCGTCCCGCCGGACATGCGCCGGATGTTTCTGGACAACCTCGCGGCGGAAAGCGCGCGGCTTGCGAAGACCGCAAGCGACCTGATCGGGCATTTCGATACGCCGGAACAGCCGGAGCAACTCGGCACGCGGTCGAGCGCCGTGGACCGGTTTTTCGAGACGCACGGGTTCTATCTGGCGGCGCTGGAACAGGGCGACGCCGGCGTTGACGACCTGCTGGAGGGGGCCGGGCCTCTGTCCGACTTCGACCGCGCCGACCTGACCTCTGCGCTGACCGGCTACCGCGACATGGCGCGCGCCCTGCCGCTGGACAGATTTCTGGACCGGTGCCGCGATCTGGCCTTCGATCCGCTGCGTCTGGCCATGGAGTACTCCGCGCCGCTGGAAACCGTTTTCCGGCGGCTGGCGCATCTGCCTGCGGCCGAGGACCTGCCCGAATTCGGCTTTCTGAAAGTCGACGGCTCCGGCGGCGTGCTGTTCCGAAAGCAGTTGACGACGCTGAACCTGCCGAAATTCAGCAGCGGTTGCCCGCTCTGGCCGGTCTACCGCTGCTTCGGCCAGCCGGGCCAGCCGGTGCGCGCGATGATGAATACGCCGACCGGAGAGGGGTTTCTGACCTTTTCAGTGGCAAAACAGCACCCCGTGAACGAATTCGGGTTGCCTCCGTCGCTGACCGCGTCAATGATTTTCACGACGGATTTCGCCGCGTTCCTGCCGAAGGCGGAGCGGCAGACCCTGGCGCGGCTCGACGTCGGGCTGCACTGCACCGTGTGCCCGAGGCTGGAATGTTCCGCCCGCAGAAGCGGGTATATTCTGGGTTAGGTCCGTCCAAACATGACTGATTTAGGGGAGTGAATCATGTCAAAGAAAGTACTGCTGATCGAGGACGAGCCGCAGATCGTGGCCGCGCTGCGGTTTCTGTTGCAGCGCGAGGGACTGTCGGTCTTCGATCACGGTGACGGACAGGATGCCACGCAGAAAATCAACGCGGTCAACCCGGATCTGGTCATCCTGGACGTGATGTTGCCCGGCCGTTCCGGCATGCAGATTTTGCAGGACCTGCGGGACGACAAGCGCACGCAGGAGCTTCCGGTTCTGATGCTGACCGCCAAAGGGCAGAGGAAAGACCGCGAAGCGGCGGAAAACGCCGGCGCCAGCATGTTCATGACCAAGCCCTTCGCCAACGAGGAAATCCTCAGGAATGTGAAGGCGTTGCTGAACAGATGACGGAACCGGAAGGATATCAGAGCCGCGAACAGGCCGCGAGGCGCAGCCGCAAACTGCGTGATCTGGCGCTGATGCTGCCCATCTGCGGCGCGATCGCCTTTGTCTCTCCGGTGCTGGATGCCTTCGAGAGCGCCAATGCCGACATCGCGCACAAGGTCGTCTATGTGTTCGGCTGCTGGATCGTTCTGATCGTCTGCGCCTTTGTCCTGTCACGCGCGTTGCGCGCCGAGATCCGCGACAAATGACGCTCTCTTTCAACGTCCTGCTGACCGTCTCGCTGGTCTACGTCGGGATTCTGTTCGCCGTCGCCGCGATTTCGGAACGGCGCGCCAACCGGGGCGAGTGGGCGTTCCTGAGGTCGCCGGTGATCTACACTCTGTCGATATCGGTCTACTGCACCGCCTGGACCTTCTACGGCGCCGTCGGCTCCGCGGCGCGCGGCGGGCTGGATTTCGTCGCGATCTACCTGGGGCCGACGCTGGTCTTCATCGGCTGGTGGTGGCTGCTGCGCAAACTGGTGCGGGTCGGCCGCAAGCAGCGCATCACCTCGATCGCCGACCTGATCTCTTCGCGCTTCGGCAAAAGCGGCGGGCTGGCGGTCATCGTCACGATCCTGGCGGTGGTCGGCACCACGCCCTATATCGCGCTGCAACTGCAATCGCTGACGCTCAGCTTTTCGGTGTTCACCGCCGATATGGAAAACGCCCCGGCACCGGCCCTGACCGCGATGTGGATCGCGATGGGCATGGCGCTGTTCACCATCATCTTCGGCACGCGCAACATCGACGCCAACGAGCGTCACTACGGCGTCGTGACGGCGATCGCGCTGGAGGCGATCGTCAAGCTGCTGGCCTTGCTGTCGGTCGGTATCTTCGTGGTCTGGGGCGTCGCCGAGGGGCCAGCCGATATATTTTCGCGTATGGACCCGCAGGCCTTTCAGACCCATCACCTTTTCAGTCCACGCTGGACCACGCTGGTGTTCCTGTCGGCCACCGCGATCATCTGCCTGCCGCGCATGTTTCAGGTCGTCGTGGTCGAAAGCTCGGCCGAACGGCATCTGGCCACCGCGAGCTGGGCCTTTCCGCTGTACCTGTTCCTGATGTCCCTGTTTGTCATGCCCATCGCCATCGCGGGCCTCGACATCCTGCCGGAGGGCTCCAACCCGGACCTGTTCGTGCTGACCGTCCCGCTGGCCGCGGAGCGCGAGTCGCTGGCGCTGTTCGCTTTCCTCGGCGGCTTTTCCTCGGCCACGTCGATGGTGATCGTCGCGGCCATCGCCCTGTCGACGATGGTCTCCAACCACATGGTCCTGCCGGCCTGGCTGTACCTGTCCAAGAACCGGAACTCGGAAACCGAAGACGTGCGCCGCCTGCTGCTGCGCAGCCGCCGGCTCAGCATCGCGGGCATACTCGCGCTGGGGTATTTCTATTACATCTTCACCGGCGGCCTGGACGCGCTGGCCTCGATCGGGCTGATTGCCTTTCTCGGCGTGGCGCAGGTCCTGCCCGCGCTTCTGGGCGGTCTGTTCTGGAAGAACGCGACCCGCGTCGGCGCCATGGCAGGCATCGTCTCGGGCTTCATTGTCTGGCTCTACACGTTGCTGCTGCCGAGCTTCGAGGGCGAGTTCCTGCTCAATGACGCGACCCTCGAATTCGGGTTGTTCAATCTGGGCGCCCTCAGACCCTATGCCCTGTTCGGGTCGTCGATAGCGGACCCGCTGGTCCACGCCACGGCGTGGTCGCTGGGGATCAACACCATCCTGTTCATCGGCGTATCCCTGTTCACCGTTCCAAGCGCGATCGAGCGGCTGCAAGCCGTCCAGTTCGTCAACGTCTTCGACCGCAGCATCAGCAGCCGGACCTTTTCGCGCAGCGCGACCGCCGAGGAACTGCTGGTTCTGGCGCAGCGCATCCTAGGGCGCGACGAGGCCTTCCGCCTGTTCGAGACCGAAGCCGAAGCCCAGGGCAAGGCCGGGGTGCTGCCGGAGCCGACCAACGATTTCATAGCGAGTCTGGAACGCAAGTTCTCGGGCTCGGTCGGGGCGGCGACGGCGCATGCCATGATCAACCAGATCACCAGCGGCGAGGCGGTGTCGGTCGAGGAGCTGATCGCCGTGGCCGATGAAACCGCCCAGATCATGGAGTATTCGGCGCGTCTGGAAAGCCAGTCGAAGGCGCTGGCCGAAACCGCGCAACAGTTGACGCAGGCGAACGAACAGCTCAAGGCGCTGGGCGACCAGAAGGACGAATTCCTGAGCCAGGTCAGCCACGAATTGCGCACGCCGATGACCTCGGTCCGCTCGTTTTCCGAGATATTGCGCGACACCAGGGAACTGGACGAGGACCGCCTGCGGAATTTCTCGGCGATCATACATGACGAGAGCATCCGGCTGACGCGCCTGCTCGACGAGATTCTCGACCTGAGCTTCCTGGAAAGCGGCAAGGTCCAGATCAATCTCGCACAGGTCAGGTTGCAGGAGGTCGCGGAGCGCGCCGTGCAATCGACCCAGACCATGGCGGAGCAGGCCGGAACGCTGGTGGTGCTGGAACCCTCGCTGGCGCGGTTCACCCTGCGAAGCGATTTCGACCGTCTGGCGCAGATCCTGATAAACCTGCTGGGCAATGCCATCAAATACGGCTCCGGTTCCGATCCGGAGGTCCACGTCAGCGCCCGCAAGCGCCGCGCCGAAGTGCTGATCGACGTATCCGACAACGGACCAGGCATCCCGAAAGAGGCGGAAAACCGGATCTTCGAGAAATTCGCGCGGCTGGCGCAGGGCAACAGTTCCGGCAGCGCCGGTCTGGGACTTGCGATCAGCCGCGAGATCGCGAAGAACCTCGGCGGCGATCTGGTCTATGTCCGCAGCCGGACCGGCTCGATCTTTCGTATCCGGCTGCCCTTGGCAGAGCGTTAGCCGCCCATGCCCGCGCGGAATTGGATTTGTCGGATGTTCTGCACTATCCTGCCTGTCAGGACACCGCAATTTCGGAAACAGCGGATTAGGGAATGAGACGGACGCCGGTTCTTGTATCGATTGCCATCGCGGCGCTGGCCGCGATCTATGCCTTCGGCTACAGCCTCGGGCTGAGCAACGGGCTCGACACGCTGGCGTCCCGGGCCGAGGCCTCGCTGACGCAGGCGGATGACAGGCTGGCGGGACAGCTCGAGAAATATCAGTATTTTCCCTCCGTCATCGCGCTGCATCCCGCAATGAAAGAGCTGCTGTCCGATCCGGACGCGGAAAATGTCGCGCGGGCCAACCAGATCCTTGAACGTCTGGCGCTGACCTCCGGTGCGCTCGATATCTACGTGATGGACAGGGCCGGCACCACGATTGCGGCTTCGAACTACAATCTGGACCGCAGCTTCATCGGCGCGAATTTCGCCTGGCGGCCGTATTTCAAGGGCGCGCTGCTTGGTTCCCTGACGCGATATCACGCCGTCGGCACAACATCGTTGCAGCGCGGATTCTATTTCGCCCATCCGGTCCATGGCGACGGCGGCGCGATCATCGGGGTGGTCACGGCCAAGATCGATCTGGCCCGGCTGGAAACCGAGTGGCGCGGCGATAACGAGGTCGTGTTCTTCACCGACGAAAACGGCGTGATTTTCCTGTCCAACCGTGACGCCCTGCTGTTGAAAGTGTACAACGGGCAACAGGTCGACACGGGTGCGCTGACGGACAGCCGCCAATACGCGGATACCGTGCCGCAACCCCTGACCGGCTATGCGACCGGCACGTTTTTCAACCACGCGATCTGGAAGGACGTCACACTCGACGGCGTTCCGGCCCGCGCCCTGCACCTGTCGCGGCAGGACGAACAGATCGGCATGCGCGCGCATACGCTCGTCGCGACGCAGGACGCGGATATTCAGGGCCGCCTCTGGGGCATACTGGCCGCGGCGCTCGGCGGGATATTCATTCTGCTGACCGCGATCATAATACAGCGGCGCAATGCCATGACCGCCGCGCTGGCATTGGAGGAACGAGCCAAGCAGACCCTCGAGTCCACCGTCGAACGCCGAACCCGCGACCTGTCGGTCGCCAACACCCGCCTGCGGCAGGAGGTCGAGGAACGCGCCGCCGCCGAGGCCGAATTGCGCCGCGTGCAGGACGAACTGGTGCAGGCGGGCAAGCTGTCGGCGCTGGGCGAGATGTCGGCCGGCATCAGCCACGAACTGAACCAACCCCTCGCCGCGATCCAGACGCTCGCCGACAACGCGGGCCTGCTGCTGGACCGGAACCAGCCGGATATGGTGCGCGGCAATATAATCAAGATATCGCAGATGGCCGACCGGGCGGGGCGCATCATCCGCAACCTGCGCGCCTTTGCCCGCAAAGAGGATGAAGCCATCACCGATGTCGATCTGGTGCAGGTGGTCAACGACGCCATTTCGCTGAGCGAGCCGAAACTGTCGCGGCAGGACGTCGTGCTGAACTGGACTCCTCCGGCGGCGGCGGTCTTTGTCCGCGGCGGCAAGGTGCGGCTCCAGCAGGTGATCATGAACCTGGTCGGCAATGCGGCGGACGCCATGGCGGGCCAGCGGCGCAAGCGCTGCATCACCATCACCATCCAGCATGTCAAAAACCGCGTCCACCTGAAGGTCCGCGATACCGGCCCCGGGCTGGCGCGACCCGAGCAGGTCTTCGATCCCTTCTACACCACCAAGACGGTGGGCGAGGGGCTGGGGCTCGGCCTGTCGATTTCCTACGGCATCGTGCAGAGCTTCGGCGGCGATATCTCCGGACAGAACCATGCCTCGGGCGGCGCCACTTTCACCGTCAAGCTGACGCCCGCCACACCTGCAGCGCGGGCGGCGGAATGAAGGTCAACAAGGTCATATTCGTCGATGACGACGCCGACGTGCGCGACGCCTATGGGCAGTCGCTGATGCTCGCGGGCTATGACACGACGCTGTGCAGCGTCTTCATCGAGGCGACCGACCATATCACCCCCGGCTGGACGGGTGTCGTCGTCACCGATGTGCGGATGCCCGGCAAGGACGGCTTTGACCTGTTGCAGCGCAGCCAGAAGATCGACCCCGACCTGCCGGTGATCGTCATGACCGGAGAGGGCGACATCCCGATGGCCGTGCGCGCCATGAACGGCGGCGCCTATGACTTTCTGGAAAAACCCTGCCCGCCAAGCCGGCTGATCGCGGCGGTGGAGCGCGCCCTGGAAAAGCGCAGGCTGGTGCTGCAGAACCGGCGGCTCATGGTCGAGCGCACGGCGGTCGCCCATGCGCGTGCCGCCAATCCCGATGCCGGACTGACGGCGCAACTGGCGATGGTGGAACGCCTGCTGATCGAGGCCTGCCTGAAGGACCACAAGGGCAAGGTCGCCGAGGTGGCGGAAACGCTGAAGCTGGCCCGAAAGACGCTGTACGACAAGCTGACCCGCTATGGCATCGATCCGGCCGACTACAGGTAGCGAACTCCGCTTTCCGCCACAGGTGTCCGGGGCGCGTTTGTGCGGATTCCCGCACAAACTGAGACTCTTTTCAAACGAAAGCATTCTGAAAATGGCAAATAAGCGCCTGTAATCCATACCATATTTCCAGACGACTCGTTCACGCACAAATTCCGGATACGGAATACTTCGCGATTCGCTAAGATGATTCGAGCCCGGAGGAGGGCTTTAAACTTAGGGAGAGAATTCGTGAAAAAATTCATGAAAGCTGCGGTCGTCGCAGCAATCGCAATGACACCGGTCGCCGCCTCCGCGGCCTGTGAACAAGGCGAAATCGTCATCAAGTTCAGCCATGTCACCAACGCCGACAAACACCCGAAAGGCATCGCCGCGTCGCTGCTCGCCCAGCGCGTCAACGACGAGATGAACGGCAAGGCCTGTATGGAGGTTTTCCCGAACGGTACGCTCTATGACGATGACAAGGTTCTGGAAGCCATGCTGCAGGGCGATGTCCAGCTGGCCGCGCCGTCCCTGTCGAAATTCGAGATCTTCACCAAGATCTTCCGGATTTTCGACCTGCCGTTCATGTTCAAGGACATCGAGGCCGTGGACGCGTTCCAGAACTCGGAAACCGGCCAGTCGATGAAAGATTCGATGCAGCGCCGCGGTTTGCAAGGTCTGGCCTTCTGGCACAACGGCATGAAGCAGCTGTCCGCCAACAAGCCGCTGATCCTGCCAGAGGACGCCAAGGGCCTGAAATTCCGGATCCAGCCTTCCGACGTGCTGCAAGCTCAGTTCGAGGCGCTGGGCGCGAACCCGCAGAAAATGGCCTTCTCCGAGGTCTACGGCGCGCTGCAGACCGGTACGGTTGACGGTCAGGAGAACTCTTGGTCCAACGTCTATGGCCAGAAGTATTTCGAGGTTCAGGACGGCATCACCGAGACCAACCACGGCCTGCTCGACTATATGGTCGTCGCAAGCGTCGACTGGCTCGACAGCCTGCCGGAAGACGTGCGCGAACAATTCGTCACCATCCTGACCGAAGTCACGGAACTGCGGAATGCGGAATCCTTCGCGGTTGACCAGGCCGCCAGACAGTCCGTTATCGATGCGGGTGGCGTTGTGCGTGAACTGACGCCGGAACAGCGTCAGGCCTGGGTCGATGCCATGAAACCCGTCTGGTCCAAGTTCGAGGCCGACGTGGGCACGGAAAACATCGCCGCGGCTCAGGACTTCAATTCATTGACCAACTGACGGTTCGGCATTCAGGCGCGGCCCTTCGCATCGGGCCGCGCCGTTTTCACTCGAAAGAATTTTGGGGAATTGTCCGATGACGCATTCAAGAAGCCTTGTCGACCGGTTCGAAGAGAACCTGATCGCAATCCTGCTCGGCGCAATGACACTGATCACCTTTGCCAATGTCGTCGCCAGGTATGTTTTCAACTCGAACATCCTGTGGGCGCTGGAAAGCACCGTCTTTCTGTTCGCCTGGCTGGTTCTGCTGGGCGCATCCTACGCGGTAAAGATCGGGGCACATCTCGGCGTCGATGCTGTCACCAACATGGTCGGGCCGGAACTGCGCCGGACCCTCGCGCTGATCGCGGTCGCGGTCTGCATCGTTTTCTCGTTGCTGATGCTCAAGGGCGCATGGGACTACTGG
>JBFIHV010000066.1:0-9826 GCA_041601595.1 Amylibacter sp.
ATAAGCATCTCGAAATCTTCAAGATTGCGCGCGACGGCACAGGTGACGATCTTTGCCGGTTGGGGGGTCTCTTCCTGGTCGCTCATTAGGCCGAACTCTTCACTTTATCGTTGGTATCTCTGGTCCGTTTTCGGACACCTCTTACGCCACTACACAGGCATTTTGGCTTATTTGAGGCAGGGACCGCTAATTTTTCGGTTTATTGCGGGGTGTTGAAGTAGACAGGAGGCCCGTGAGGCCCCCTGAATTGTCGATCTCCAGCATTTCTCTAGACGCCACCGCCGGAATCGGGGGCGGTCGTGGTCGTCTTCGTGTACTCGTTGTAGATCCGAACCGCGTATTTGCCGTCGAGTTCACCGCCATCCTTGCGGAAGAAGCCCGAGACTTCGGTCACGGTCCGCCGGTTTTCGCGGTTCGGTTCCTCCGTCAGAACCACCGGCCGCGTCTCGCCAAACGAGGCGACGGCTTCGACCTTGGTGCGGTCAACGCCTTTGGAAATCAGGTAGTTGACCGCGGCATTGGCGCGTCGCTGTCCCAGCCGCTGGTTATAGGCGTCCGATCCGACCTTGTCGGTGTGTCCGTAGACCCTGAACTTGATTTTCGGATGCGCCATGATCCAGGCGGCCTGTTGGTCCAGCGCGGCGCGGGCCTCTGCGTCCAGATCCCATTTGTTGAATTCGAAATTGATCCGTGCCGGAACCTCGTTCGCGAATTTCAGGGTCAGGTTGATCAGGATTTCCTCGGCGCTGGCCGACTGTACCGCGACGTTGTTGGCTGTCGCGGCGCCGTAGACGCCCTTGCTGTCGAGGTCGCTGCCGATCTCGCCGCCCATGAAAGAGAACACGGCCTCTTCGCTGGTGCAGGCGGACAGGGCGAGGGAACAAACGAGGGCGGTTTTGATAAGTTTCATCTTCATGTCTCTCACTCCATCACGTAGCCGTAAGAACTCTTGTAGTCCTGCGACGATACAGAGCCGGCGCCCCCGTCAGAGGTCGTGTTCGCTGTCTTGCCCAGCAGGAACAGGTCGGCCTCGGTCGGCGGTCTGATCCTGTCCGTCGGCAATGTCAGTGCGTCGCCGTCCACCGGAGACACCACATGCGGCGTTACGATGATCACGAGCTCGGACTGTTTGCGCGAATAGTCGGCGCTGCGGAACAGGGCGCCCAGTACCGGAATGTCGCCCAGCCATGGAACCTGCCCGACAAGATCCGAAAAGTCGTCCCGGAGCAGACCGGCAATCGCCATGCTCTGCCCGTCACGAATTTCCACGACGGTCTGCGCCTCGCGCTTGTTGAAGGACGCAACGTTGATGCCGTTGGACACGATCGAGTTGGATGCGTCCAGAGAGCTGACCGCTGTCTGGATCACCAGATTGATCAGGCCGTCTTCGATCAGGGTCGGCTTGAATGTCATCTCGATCCCGAAAGGACGGAATTCGATCGATGTCGTTCCGCCATCTCCGGCCACGGGAACCGGATACTCGCCGCCGGCCAGGAAGTGGGCTTCATTGCCCGACAGCGCGACAAGGTTGGGTTCCGCAAGGGTCCGCACAAGTCCTTTGGATTCAAGGGCTTCCAGCAAGACCGAAATGGCCAGATCGCCGGAACTGAAGGCCAGGCCAAGCCTGCCCTGAGCATTGCTGGTTGGAACGGTCCCTCCTTCGATGACACTGCCGGCACCCGCCGACACATCGACATTTCCGGACATGCCGAATATGCCGATGCTGGAGGACAGGTTCTTGGCCACCGAGCGGCTCATTTCCGCGAACCGGACCTTCAGCATGATCTGGTGCGACCCGCCGACGATCATCATGTTGCTGACCGCGCCGGAATAGCGCTGCGCCAGTTCCATTGCGCGGGCGGTCGCCCGGATACTGCTGACGCGGCCGCTGAGGACGATCCCGCCATTTGCGGTCCGCACGTCGATTTTTTCCTCGGGCAGGATTTCGGCGAGCCGTTCCTTGAATTCCGCGATGTCGGGCGAGACCTGGACATCGACGTTCGTGATCAAGCGGCCATCCGCACCCAGCAGGGTCAGTGTCGTGCGTCCGGGCGATTTGCCCAGAACATAGATCGTCCGGTCGGAAAGCGTTGCGATGTCGGCTATGCCCGGGTTGGCGACCGACAATTCCGCAAAGGGCTCGTCGGACTCCATCACGATCGCGCGGTTGACCGAGACCTTGATACTGTCAGAGGTCGCGCCGCGCATTACCTTGAGGGTGCTCTGCGCCGTGACGGAGGACGCGAGCGTCGCACCCAACGTCAGACCAATCAGGCCCGCTGCAAACAGGTTGGTAAGTTTCATGTGATCCTGCCTCTCTGATCACTGGAAGTGAAAATATTTTTATTGTTGCAGCGATAATGCTGCAAAAAGATTTTGTTTTCAACAATCAATATTTTAGCGAGAGAGCCTTATGTGGATAACCCGCAACACTTGGCCATATTTTGAGTCCGCATATCGCGCCGGCACTAGGGGTTGTTTTCCGGTCCTGCCGGCAAGGGCGCGCGCTAGTTGGTGCAGGGGATCTCGATCGTGACCGCTTCGCCGCCTTTTCGCGTGACGATCGTGCAAACGCGGCGCCTTTCAATCTGGCGCTCCTGGATATCCAGCAGATCGCGCTGCCTGACCTCGACCGAGCTCGTGCTCTCGTCTTCCTCGCTGACCGAGCGCAGCGACAGCAGCAAGCTTCCGGTTGCCTGCGCCTGGATCAGTTCACCGACCACTTGCGGGGAAACCGCCACGGTGACCGTACGCGCCACGACGGCGCGGGTGCCCTGCTCTTCGGTGATCTGGTCGATGCCGATGAGCGAGATATTTTCCAGAATGAGCTTGGTGATCGGTTCGCGGTTCAGGCTGCCGGACCAATAGACGTCAACCTTGTCGCCCGGACGCAGGAAGCCGGAGACACCGGACGCGACGTCAACCCGCAGCGCGAAGGCGCGCATGCCTTTCTCGAGGTTCGCGGCAACACCCGCATCCTCGCCGAGGCCGGTGACTTTGGTTGTCGTGATCGCCTCGCCGGCGTCCATCTGGCGCAGAACGGTGCGCACCTTGTCGGTGCCTTCCGGTCCCATCAGGGCCCTGTAATCGGTAAATGCGTTTTTCGGAACGCCGTCGACGGGCCATTGCACGGAAGCAAGGTCCGACTCTTTCAATATCTGACCGTAACGAAGTGGATTTCTGGCAATCAGAACCCTTGTGAGCTTTATCGGGCTGGTCTTGCGCGCGACATCCAGTTGCTGCTCGTAGGTGGCAAATTGCTGCATTGCCAGATAAGCCGCAAAACCCGCCACGGCGAGTCCGGTTACCAAAACGAGTAAAAATACGAGCCGCATATCGGTCCCTTGCTATCCAGCGATGTCTTGCGATTGGACTGCGGCGCCTCGAGAGTGCGTGCGGCTACCAGGGCGAGTCCGCAGGGGTGGGTTTGCCCTCTACGACCGCATTGCTGATCGACGAGGCCACATTGAAAACGCCGTCTTTGTATATTCCGATCATGACCGATCCGAAAATAACGATAGCAGCACTCAATACCACCCAATCGACGGTTACGGCGCCGTCTTCGCAATTTTCAAACCGCGAAACCGGATTCTTGGTTTGCCAAAACACTTTCAACATTTTCGGCCCCCAATCCATTCAGTCGCAAGTTTAAGTAATTTCGTGAAAGTCGTTCAGATTCACGTGCGGTTTATGTTTTTTGAAATCCGCAGGTCCCACAACACACTCATGAAATCACTAGAAAGAGGTGTCCGGTCCGCGACCAAGAAGGGCCGCGAACCGGAAGAGATATTGTAAATCAGGTGGCAGCTGGAGTGTTAGCGGCGTCCAGCGTGTTTGCCGAATTCACGAGCGTGTCATTGATCGCGCTCGATGCATCCAGCAGACCAGCACGGATGATGCTGATGACAAGGCCACCGATGATGACGAGAGCTGCAGTAAGCACAACCCAGTCAACCGTAACAGCGCCGGATTCGTCTTTGGTATATTTCTTCATTTTGAACAGTTTCATTATTCGCCTCCAAGGTCGTAAGTCTGATCATTTCAATCGAGGGTGGTAGAACAAAGAGAATGTTCGAACTAGGGCACACCCCACAGCCATGGATATTCGAAGGAAAATGAGGCGAGACTTTGGCGCAATCTGACAAATATCGCGGAAACGGGGGTTTTTAGATTTCCGAAACCAAAATGCTTTGTTAACAACAGGTTAAATAAAAACTAATTTGAATTGTATGTAAAATCAGGCACCTGGTTCAATTTTCTGTGACCAAAGCGCCACATCAATTGTGGCGAAGCGCGCCTGTTTTGCCTCATTTGAGTTTGGTCGCCAGGAATAATAGGTGTGAAATTAAGGTGATACGCACGAATCTGAATGCAGTGCCCTTGAGGCGGCGGCATTTGCTGCGATAAACCCGCCGTCTTCAGGCTTTCGCCGGCAGCGGGAGCCAAAGCGGCGATGCCGGCGGCCGAATTACATTGCCCGTGAAGTCTTGCCGACCTTGGCGGTCGCATGTGCCGGTTCCACCTGTGATAGATTCATTTCTGTCACGACCCGGCAATAATGATTTTGAGGGAATGGATTTTTCGGACGAATCCGACATTGTGGCCGGGTATCAACCAGACTCGGGTTTGCGTTCATCATGTGTCGAAGCTTTGCAGGAATAATCGCACTGGCCGCCGCCACCTCCCTGGCGTCGGCGGAGGATGCGTCCTCGGTCAGGCTGGAGAATACGCCGGTGGCCGCGACGGAAACCGTCGGTACGGCCCAGCAGTTTCGCCGGGTCAAGGTCGAGACACGCCCGCTTGGCCAGCGCATCAATATACAGATCAAGCCCGAGGAACAGTATTCTGTCGATATAAAGATCGACCCAAGGCTGCCGTACAGGCCGATGGGCCCCGTCATGGACGGCGCGTCCGATCAGGCAAACTGGTTCTGGGACGCCTTGTCGACACGGATCGCCGACGGCAGCGACAGGCGAATGCAGGATGCGATGGCGCTGTTGCGGAACAGCCCGTCCGGCAAGACCCCGCTGGCGCCCGACGTCCGGTTCATGCATGAACTGGCGGGCCGCTACGGGCAGGACATCCAGCGGGGCACGATGAACCGTCGGGTATCGCCCGCCTTTGTTCTGGCGGTCATCGGCGTCGAGTCGGCCGGAAACCCCGAGGCGGTCAGCAAGGCCGGAGCCACCGGCCTGATGCAGTTGATCCCCGCCACGGCGAAACGCTTCGGCGTCCGCGAAATCACCGATCCCCGGCAGAACATCGCGGGAGGGGCTGCCTATCTCGATTGGCTGCTGACCGAGTTCAAGCAGGACCCGCTGTTGGCGCTGGCCGGTTACAATGCCGGAGAAAACGCCGTGAAACAGCATGACGGCATCCCGCCCTACGCGGAAACGCGCAATTACGTGCCGAAAGTCGTTGCGGCCTGGCAGGTGGCGCGCAACCTGTGTAAAACGCCTCCGGATTATGTATGGCAGGGCTGCGTGTTCAATAAGCTGGATTCCGAATAATGAATGACTCCGTGCCGTTGGTCGTGGATATCGACGGAACCTTCCTGAAAACCGATATGTTGTTCGAGGGCTTCTGGCAGGCGCTGGGAAAGGCGCCGCTGGCCACGATCAAGGCCGCGGCGACGCTTTTTCCCGACCGGCCGAAGCTCAAGGCCCGGATTGCGGAACTGGCGGACGTCCGGATCGACCTGCTGCCGGTCAACCCCGAGGTGCTGAGACTGGTGGAGCAGGCGAAAAGCGAGGGCCGCGAGGTGATCTTCGCGTCGGCGGCGGACCGGACGCCGGTCCGTGAACTCGCAAGGCTCTACGGTTTGCCCGGCGAAAATCTGGCGTCGGACGGGCGGACCAACATGAAAGGCAGCACCAAGGCCAGGGCATTGGTGGAACGTTTCGGCAAGGGCGGTTTCGCCTATGCCGGCGATGCCGCGGCGGACCTGCCGGTCTGGATGAACGCCTCGGAGGCGATCGTTGTCGGCAATCATCCCGCCGCCGTCCGCAAACTGAACAGCGCCGGTGTCAGGGTCACGGAACTGCCGAAGACATGGTCGCGGCGCGGCATGGCGAAGAGCCTGCGTCCGCACCAGTGGGTCAAGAACGTGCTTTTGCTGCTGCCGCTGATCGCGGCCCACCGTTTCGACGCGCAGGGCCTGATCTCGGTCGTGGTGGCGACGGCGGCTTTCTGTGCGGCGGCCTCGTCCATCTATCTGGTCAACGACCTGCTGGATCTGGAGGCGGACCGGCTACACACCAACAAGCGCTACCGGCCGGTCGCGGCGGGAGATATGAAAATACCGGATGCGATGCTGATTTCGGGCACGCTCGCGGTCTTTGCGCTGATCGTTGCGGCCCTGCTCGGTCCGGGGTTCACGTTGGTGACGGTGCTGTATATGGCGCTGTCCACGGTCTATTCCCTGAAGCTGAAGAAGATCAGGTGGCTGGATATCGCAACGCTGGCCAGCCTGTTCACCCTGCGGGTTCTGGCGGGCGCGCTGGCGGCGCAGGTCTTTGCCTCCATGTGGCTGCTGGCCTTTGTCTTTCCCGCGTTTCTGGCCTTGGGCGGGGTGAAGCGGCTGACGGAACTGACCCTCGCGCAGTCGGACGGGCGGATACCGGGGCGGGGGTATACGCCGGCCGATCGCCGGTATCTGCTGAATATGGTTGTCGGCGCAACGGCGGTCTCGCTGGCCGTGTTCTACGTCTATACGTTCAGCGACACGGCGCGCCAGCTGTATCAGAACCTCGCTGTCCTGCGGCTGGCGGGTATCCCGTTCGCGATCTGGCAGGCGCGCATGATCTATCTGGGCTGGCACGGCAAGCAGGACTATGACCCGCTGGTCTTTGCCATGAAGGATGTCAGGGGGATCGCGCTGGCGCTGGTTACGCTGGCAATGATCCTCTACGCCGCCTTCAACGCCTAGATCGACATTTTCTTGAAGATCGGTTCCGGGATCGACCGGATGATCAGCATGATGTAGCGCCAGAACCACGGCGTGTAGATCGTGTTGCGGCGTTTTTGGACCGCCTGCCACAGGTCCTCGGCCACCACCTCGGGCGTGGCGACAAGAAACAGCCCCGGCAGGCCCCATGTCATCGCGGTGTCCACGAAACCGGGCTTGACGGTGACGACATGGCCGCCGGACCGGTTCAGCCGGTTGCGCAGGCCGGACAGAAAGGTGTGGAAACCCGCCTTTGCGGCGCCGTAGGTGTAGTTTCCGATCCGCCCGCGGTCGCCTGCGACCGAACCGATGCCGATGACGGTGCCGCCGCCGCGTTCCTCCATCATGGGCGCAAGGGCCAGCAGAAAGCGGACCGGACCGGAGAGGCTGTCGGCGATCGTATCCTCGGCCAGTGCGGGATCGGCCTCTATGTCCGATTGCGCGGGCATCGATCCGACGAAGACCGCCGCGTTGATCATCCCGTCAGAGGTCGCCGCCGCATCCAGCATCCTTTGAAAACCGGCCGGTTTCCGGATGTCGAAGGTGATGCTTGTCACGTTCGCGCTTCCGCGCAACTCGCAATCCTTGGCGGTGCGGGCCAGATCGTCGGCGTCGCGGGCGGCGAGCACCAGATCGCAGCCCTCTGCGGCCACCCTTCTGGCGAAGGCGCGGCCCATGGCGGAACTCGCGCCCAGAATGATCCATGTGTCGGTCATCTCCGTCCCCTTATGCCAAGCCGCCTTACCAGATCGGTTTCCAGTTCCCGTCCGGGATCGACCTGATCGGCGATCTTGCGGAACTCGGGCAAGCTTGAATAGGAAGCGCCGAAGACGTCAGGCGAGCCGAGGCTGTCCTTGGCGGCATAAAGGCGGCCCCCTGCGGCGTGGCACAATTGTTCGAGCTGCCGGAAAAGGTCGCCGACACCGCCGCGGTTGCGAATATCGACGGCCAGGGTGAAGCCCTCGCGCGGGAAGGACAGCAACCCGTTGCCCTGCGGGCCGAGCCGCTTGATAACCGCCAGAGGCGAGGCCTGTCCCGACGCCGAGATCAGCGTCAGCATCCGGCGCAGGACCGGTTCCGCTTCGGCCGGCGGGACGACGCACTGGAACTGGTGAAAGCCGGTCTTGCCGTAAAGCCGGTTCCAGTCGTGCAGCCTGTCCAGCGGAAAGAAGAATGCCTGCATCGGGCGCAGCATCTCGCGGCCGGCAGCGGGAACGCGGTTCAGATAGGCCTGATTGAACAGGCGCACCACCATCGGCGACAGCAGGATGGACGGCGCGTCAAAGGGGACCGAGGCGGGCCGCTTGGAGGGTGTCGCCACGGGCGTGTCCGAAACCTCGGCCTCTTCCAGTATGCCGCGGCCCAGCCTGTCACCGGTCGCTGTCGCGTCGATCCAGCCGACCGAATAGCGCGCATCGGAGGCCTCGAAGGCTTCGATGAACTCGCCCAGCGCGTCTATGCGGCGTTCGCGGACCCGCATGGCGGTCGAGCCGCAGCGCGCCATGCGGATGCGGGCGGACAGGATCACGCCGGTCTGGCCGAGCCCGCCGAGCGTGGCATGGAACAGCGCCTTGTTGCGTGCCGGACCGACCCGCGATCTGCTGCCGTCGGGTTTGAGCAGTTCGATGCTTTCGACATGCGCGCCGAAGCCGCCGTCGATATGATGGTTCTTGCCATGCACGTCGTTTGCGATGCATCCGCCCAGCGTGGCAAAGCCGGTGCCGGGCATGACGGCGGGCAGCCAGCCCTTGGGTGCGAAGGTGCGCAGGATGTCCGAGATGGTGACGCCTGCCTCGGCCTCCAGCACGCCTGTTTCGGCGTCGAACCCCAGAAACCGGTTCATCCGTGTCATGTCGATGGCCGACCCGCCGTGGTTCTGCGCCGCGTCGCCATAGGACCGGCGGTTGCCGCAAGCGGGGGCGGGGGACTCCGCCATGACCTGCATCAGATCGCGTAGCTTTTCCGGCCGGGCGATCCTGCCGCGGGACACGATCGCGCGGCCCCAGCCGCTGTAATCAGTTTCTTTCCAGCGCATGGCCTGCCTTTGCTGCTTTTGCCTCTGCGATGGGAAAGACCACAAGGCCCAGAGCCACCGCGAACCAGAGGGTTGTAACACGGATGATGGCGGTCGCCGCAATACCGGTTTCCAGCGGCACGCCCTGCAGGGACAACAGCGCGACCATCGCCGCCTCTGCCCCTCCGAGCCCGCCGGGCATGCCGGTCAGCCCGCCGGTGATCATCGAAAAGACGAAAATGCCGATACAGGTCCAGAGCGGCAGCGCGCTGCCCATCCAGTCCATCAGCAGATAGAACGCAAACCCTTCGGCGAACCAGCCGAAAAACCCCAGCGCCATTGCGGGCAGGGCGAGTTTCGCGTCGGAAAACGGCATCAGCGCATCGGCGCCGCGCCGCAGCCGGACAAAGACCCGCGGTTTCCTGCCCACCAGCCGCCAGACCGTCCGGATGGCGCGGCGGAACAGGGCTGGACGGGTGACGACGATCGCAGTCAGGATGGCCAGCGCGGCCACCGGAACGGCGCCCTGAATGCCACCGGTCATCAGCGCGACCGAGGCCGCCAGCAGCAGGCCCATTGCCGCGAGGTCGGCGGCGCGGTCTACGACGACCAGCGGCGTCGCCGTTTCGTACGGGGTGCCCGACTCCTTGTGGATCCAGCGGATACGCACCAGTTCGCCGACTCTGGCAGGCGTCATGGTCAGGGCGAAACCGCCGATGAAATGACGGATGACCTGCACGGGCGACAGGGCAATGCCCAGGGCGCTGGAATACAGGAACCAGCGCGTGGCGCGGAACAGGTAGTTGATCCCCGACAGCGCCAGCAGCAGCAGCAACTGAAGCCCGCTGATGCGTGTCACCTCGGTC
>JBFIHV010000067.1:0-9824 GCA_041601595.1 Amylibacter sp.
AGGCACAAGGTCGCCAACGGGAATGCCCGCATCGTGGTCGAAAAACCGTTCGGTCACGACCTGGCCTCGGCGCGCACGTTGAATGCAGAACTGTCGAACTGTTTCGCGGAGCATCAGATTTACCGGATCGACCACTATCTGGGCAAGGAAACCGTCCAAAACCTGATGGCGGTCCGCTTTGCCAATGCGCTGTTCGAGCCGCTCTGGAATGCGCGCCACATCGACCATGTCCAGATCACCGTGGCCGAAACCCTGTCGGTAGGTGGCCGCGGCGCCTATTACGACAAGTCGGGCGCCATGCGCGATATGGTGCAGAATCACCTGATGCAATTGCTCTGCCTGACGGCGATGGAACCGCCCAGCCTGTACGAGGCCAATGCGGTCCGCGACGAAAAGCTGAAGGTCATTCGCGCCTTGCAGCCTGTGCCGCCAAAGAATGTGGTGCGCGGCCAATATGGCAAGGACGAGAAGGGGCCAGACTATCTGACCGATGTCGGCGATCCCAAGAGCACGACCGAAAGCTTCATCGCGCTGAAGGTCAATGTCGGCAACTGGCGCTGGTCGGGCACGCCGTTTTATCTGCGCACGGGCAAGCGGCTTCGTTCCCAGATGTCCGAGATCGCCATAAGTTTCAAGGACCCGCCGCACTCGATATTCGAAGACTACGAGCGCGACAGTCACGGCAACGTTCTGGTGATCCGGCTGCAACCGGACGAGGGGATAACCCTGTGGGTGACGATCAAGGAACCGGGGCCGGGCGGAATGCGCCTGACCGAGGTGCCGCTGGACATGACCTTTGCCGAGGCTCTGGGCGACGAGGGGCAGGAGATGCCGGACGCCTATGAACGGCTGGTCATGGACGTCATTCGCGGCAACCAGACCCTGTTCATGCGCGGTGACGAGGTCGAGGCCGCCTGGGCTTGGGCCGACCCGATCATCGAGAACTGGGAGACGCGGCGCGACAAGCCGAAAACCTATGATCCCGGCGGGTCCGGACCCGAGGACAGCCTGATGCTGCTGCATCGCGACGGTCGCCGCTGGCGCGAATTATAAGAATTTCACAGAGAGGATTCACATCATGTCGAACTGGGACAAATTGCAGAAAATTCACGCCAGGGTGGCGGAGCGCCGGATCGTCGATCTGTTCGGGGACCATGACCGGTTCGAGGATTTCTCGGCCCGCTGCGGCGACATGCTGCTGGATTATTCCAAGACCAATCTGGACAGGGAAAGCCGCGCCGCGCTGCTGGCGCTGGCCGAGGATGCGGGTGTCGCGGCCTATCGGGACGCCATGTTCTCGGGCGAGACGATCAACCAGACCGAGGATCGCGCCGTCCTGCATACGGCGCTGCGCAACCTGGCCGGCACGCCGGTGATGGTGGACGGCGAGGATGTCATGCCCGGTGTTCTGAAGACCCTGCAAAGGATGAAGGATTTTTCCGCCGCAGTCCGTTCCGGCGCTATCACCGCATCCGATGGCAAGCCGTTCACCGATGTGGTGAATATCGGCATCGGCGGGTCGGACCTCGGCCCTGTCATGGCGACGCTGGCGCTGGCGCCCTATCACGACGGGCCGGCCGTGCATTTCGTGTCCAACGTCGATGGCGCGCATGTGGCCGATGTGCTGGAACCGCTGGACCCGTCGCGCACGCTGCTGATCATCGCGTCGAAAACCTTTACCACCATAGAGACCATGACCAACGCCGAGACCGCCCAGACATGGCTGGTCAACAAGCTCGGAAAAGACGCCGCCGATACGCATCTGGTGGCTTTGTCCACCGCCGCCGACAAGACCGCCGCCTTCGGAGTTTCGCCAGACCGCGTGTTCGGGTTCGAAGACTGGGTCGGCGGGCGCTATTCCATGTGGGGGCCGATCGGCCTGTCGCTGATGCTGGCGATCGGGCCCGATCACTTTACCGAATTTCTGGCAGGGGCCGAGGAGATGGACATCCATTTCCGCACGGCTCCGTTTGAAAAAAACCTGCCGGTTCTGATGGGGCTGGTCGGCATCTGGCATGCCAATATCTGCGGCTACGACACCCGCGCCGTGCTGCCATACGAACAGCGACTGCTGCGCCTGCCGGCCTATCTGCAACAACTCGACATGGAGAGCAACGGCAAGGGCGTGGACATGGACGGCCGCGACCTGCCGCGCGGGTCCGGCCCGATCGTCTGGGGCGAGCCGGGCACCAATGGCCAGCACGCCTTTTACCAGTTGATCCATCAGGGCACGCGGGTCATCCCCTGCGAATTTCTGGTGGCGAAGCACGGGCACGAAACCACGCTGGAGCACCAGCACCGTCTGCTGATCTCGAACTGTCTGGCGCAGTCGGAGGCGCTGATGATCGGGCGCTCGATGGACGAGGCCCGCGTCCTGATGGCCGCCAAGGGGCTTGCCGGCGCGGAACTGGAAAAACAGGCCGCTCACCGCGTCTTCCACGGCAACCGGCCCAGCACGACGATGGTTTATGACAAGCTGACCCCGCGCACGCTGGGCATGATCGTCGCGCTGTATGAACACCGCGTCTTCGTCGAGGGCGTGATCTGGGGCATCAACAGCTTTGATCAGTGGGGCGTGGAACTGGGCAAGGAACTGGCCAACAAGCTGCTGCCGCTGGTTGAGGCGCAGGGGGATGCGTCCGGGAAGGACGGGTCAACGAAAGGGTTGTTGGGTTATTTGGTGGGGTGAGGGGATATTGACCGGTGTCGGGACGCCACCTTGAATGGTTGCGGCCGACATTTCGCCGGTTGTCAGCCGCGAGGCGCCGGGGCGTCCAGTCCCAATGCCGACCGCAATATCTTGTCGGTTCCCGACTCCGGGACGGTGGCGATAAAGTTGTATCCGCGGCGATGATTTACTTTCTTGGCGGTCGCGTCTTCACTCGACTTTATTTCGCAGAGCTTTCCTGAATCAGACATGAAGTAGATCGAAAACACGCCCTTTTTAATGATTTCATCGGTAATTTTGCTGGATCTGTCCTTGCCATGATCTTCGTAGATAAGGCAAAAATCACGATTGAAGATGTCCCCGATGCTTTCAATGACCAAGAGTTCCATGCCTTCGATGTCAAGCTTGATCACCAATGGTGCCGACTGGTCGTCGAGCAATGCCGCCAACCCGTCCAAGGTCAATGTTTCAACATCGTGCGTTTCGGTGTCTTCTGAACTTGCATCGATGCTGGCACGGGCATGTTTGGGGGCATAAAAATGCAGTTTCGCCATAGTATTGCCGACATTGGATAATGCGCGATTCAATGTCTTGAAGCGGTTTCCGTTCAGTTGGCAATTTTCCAGCAGGTGCTCGTATGTCGGTTCTGCTGCTTCGACGGCGATTGTTTCAATACAGTTCCGCCATCGCGTCACCGAAATAATACTCCAATAGCCAAAATTTGCACCGCAATCCAGAAAGCTGAACTCTCTTTCGGCCAGCAGGTCTATGGTGTGAACAATTTCCGGTTCATATACAAAATGGTCGCAGACAATGCGGGACCAATAGGGGTCGTTCAGGTTGAATTGGAACCTCCCGCCATCTTTGAGTGTGCATTCACACTTTATTCCCCGGGTTTCGATAACACTTACAAATTTGGCGGCCAGATAGAGCGCGTTATTGAAAGGGATGCTGTCTCTGGTGAATTTGAGGGGCAGGCTGATCAAGCGCAGCAGTGCAACGGAAAATTTGCCAATGGCCGTGTTTGGCGTCAATGTAACGTGTCTCTGCAATGTGATTAGCTCACTTTCGTTCAAATCGAAGGTTCGGGCTAACACATCACAATATCGGACTGGCGTCTATAAGGTTACGTTCCTTTTGCTCAAACGGAACTGAATTAAAACAATTATTCGAATTCCGGAAGATGGAGCGGGTAACGGGAATTGAACCCGTAACTGAAGCTTGGGAAGCTTTCGTGATACCTTTTCACCATACCCGCACAGCGCCGCAGGTAGCACCGAATCCGCGGCAATATCAAGCGATAGTTGGCGGGCTAACCCCGCCGCCGCCTGCGCCGTCCGCCGCCGTCCGCGCCGCCTTCACGATCCCCGCCGGTGTTGAAATTCAGGTCCGGGATCGTCACCACGCTTTCCAATATCGGGAATTTCTCCACCGAGTTCGGTATGTTCGAGGCGTTGACGAAATGCTCCTGGAATCGCGGCTCGATGGCGGTCTCGACCTTGTGAATCTCTTTCACCACGCGCTCGATTTCCCGTCGCGCGTCGGTGTTCAGCAGGGCGATGCGCGCGCCGGTGCCTGCCGCGTTGCCCGCCGAGGTGACTTTTTCAAGCTTGCAGTCCGGGATCATGCCCAGCACCATGGCGTGTTTCGGCGAGATATGAGCGCCGAACGCCCCCGCCAGCACGATCCGGTCCACGGTTTCCACCCCGAACTTGTCCATCAGCAGGCGCGCGCCGGAATAGAGCGCCGCCTTGGCCATCTGGATTTCGCGGATGTCGCGGTTGGTGACGGTGATCTTCGGGCCGCCGGTCGCGGACCCGTCCCAGACCAGATAGGAATAGGTCCGGCCGTCCAGAAAACACCGCTCGGTGCCGGTCTGCTCGGTCGAGCCGATCAGGCCGGACCCGTCGACGATGCCCGCCAGCCGCATTTCGGCGACCAGCTCGATAATGCCCGAACCGCAGATGCCGGTGATGCCGGTCGCGCCGACCGCCTCGGTAAAGCCGTCCTCGGTGGACCAGAGGTCCGACCCGATGATCTTGAACCTTGGCTCCTTGGTGACCGGATCGATTTCCACCCGTTCGATGGCCCCCGGCGCGGCGCGCTGGCCGCTGGAGATTTGCGCGCCCTCGAAGGCCGGACCGGTGGGCGAGGAGCAGGCCAGAACCTTTTCCTTGTTACCCAGCAGGATCTCGGCATTGGTGCCGACATCGACCACCAGCACCAGATCCTCGGACAGGTTAGGGGCCTCTGACAGGGCCACGGCCGCCGCATCCGCGCCGACATGGCCCGCGATGCAGGGCAGGATATAGGTCCGCGCCAGCGGGTGCAGGTCCAGATCGAGGTCTTTGGCCTCCAGCGACAGGGAATTCGACGTGGCAAGCGCGAACGGGGCCTGACCCAGTTCATAAGGATCGACGCCGATGAACAGGTGGTGCATGACCGGATTGCAGACAAAAACCGTGTCCACGATCATGTGCTTGTCAATGCCGGCCTCGTCTGCGATCTGGCTGAACAGGGCGTTCATCGCCTCTCGCACGACGCGGGTCATTTCCGCCGCGCCGCCAGGGTTCATCATGGAATAGGAAACGCGGCTCATCAGGTCCTCGCCGAAGCGGATCTGCGGGTTCATCACTCCGGAAGAGGCGATCACTTCGCCCGATTGCAGGTCGCATAAGTGCGCCGCGATCGTCGTCGAGCCAAGATCGACAGCCAGACCATAGATCGAGCCCTCGTAATATCCCGGCCAGACATGCATGATGCTGGGCGGGCGCAGACCGCTGCCGGAATGGATGGCGCAGGTGACCTTCCACTCGCCTTTGCGCAGGGCTTTCTGGAGGTAGGACAGAACGTTAAGGTCAGCGTGCAGACCCTTGATTTCCCACTGTTCCTCAAGCGCCTTGCACAGCCGTTCGAGGTCTCCGGAGGGTTCGTGCATGTCGGGTTCCTCGACCTCGACATAGAAGAGCTTGGTAGAGGTGTTGAGAATGATCTCGCGCGCTTCGGCGCGCTTGCGGACCACTTGGCGGTGCACCTGGCTTTCGGGCGGCACGTCGATCACCACATCGCCCTGAACCGTCGCCTGACAGCCGAGTCTGCGGCCCTCGATCAATCCGCGCTTGGACTTGTAGCGCTCCTCGACCGCGTTCCAGTCTGACAGCGCATCCGGTTTCACGACGACGCCGTGTTTCGAGAATTCGCCGAAGGACGGCGTGATCTGGCAGCGCGAGCAAATGCCACGCCCGCCGCAGACCGAATCCAGATCGACGCCGAGCTGGCGCGCGGCGGTCAGGACCGGTGTTCCTGTCGGAAATCGCCCGCGTTTCCCCGAGGGAGTGAAGATGACCAGATGCGTGTCTTCCGAAGCCATATGTTTGCCCTGTGCGCTATTCTCTGCCTGCGGAGAATAGGGCCGAAATCAGAAATAAAAAGGCTTAACGCGGCATATTCGGGAACTGTTGCGCCAAAATCGGGAAAATGGGCGGAAACAGCAGGCTAGCGTACGCTGTTCGTGTTCGGTGTCCGGCGGCCCAAGCCGGGACAGGCATCGAAATCGGCGCCGGTGGCCCGATGCGGACACCGGCGCCGATTTTTCCTATTTGTCGTCTTCTTTCTTTTCTTCTGCCTCTTCGCTGTGGTCTTCGTCTTCCATCTCGGAGGAGAACTCCTGCAAATAAGCTATCACGTCCAGGCGATCCTGTTCGTCCTTGATCTTCAGGGCCATTTTGGGCCGCGCCTTGGGATCGTTCAGGTAGGTCTGAATGAATTTCGCGGGATCCTCGAGGTATCCGCTGAGGTTGGTTTCGTCCCAAACCAGTCCGGCTTCCTTAGCGGCCACCAGCGATTTGGAATAGCTGTAGTCATCAACGCTGCCGGCCGTCTGTCCGGCGACATTGTTCAGGGCCGGACCCACGCCGTTTTTGGCATCGTCGCCGACTTTGTGACAGGCCGCGCATTTGCGAAAGACCTTCTTTCCGGCATCGCTGTCCTGAGCCTGAGCCCCTGCGGTGTATCCTATCAGGCAGATCGCAATGGCGGTAGCAGAGTAGATGCGTTTCATATGCTTATTCCCATTCAGTTTCGAATCTTGAGCGAAGACACCATAGACCAGCGCAAATGACTAGTCACGAAACCTTGATGCTGAATTGAAGTTATATGTTCTGAAACGGGATTATCTTGACGCAGCTTTCGGGCTGGAAAAGTCATTTCTTAAAAAACGCATGGGAGGAAAACATGAGGAAGATGGTAGTGGGCGGCGCGGCGGCGCTGGGGTTGGGGTTTGGAGCAATCGGGGCCATTGCGCAGGACGCTCCGTTTGGAACGGATGCGGAAATCGCATACGCGAAACAGCTGTGGGAAATCATGGAAACGGACAAGCTGGTCGGAGAGGGGGCGATCCATTCGGTTCCCTATGCCGGATCGGAGCCACATGGACTGATGCTTGAAACGTTTTACAGCAATGCGACGCTGGACGGCCACAGCGGTCGTCTGGTCGTCAAACGCAACTACGGTCCCGAAGGTGTAATGGCTGACGAGGTTCTGATGGACCCGGCGGGCCATCTGGCGGCCGTCACAGTAATGTTTCAGCGCGAAGACGGGTATGACGCCGATAACCAAAACTGGTTCTGGGCGAAATACCTGCCGGACGGAACTCTGGACAAGTCGCCGAATGGAATGCAGTTGGCCGGAAGGGTCGCCAAGGGCGCCGACACAGGCTGCATCGCCTGCCACAGCACCGCGGATGGCGACGACTACCTGTTCACTTCCAACGGCATGAAATAAATGCGGGAAAGTCGATCGGGCGGCCCGTGCCGTCCGATGCTCTACTTCAGTTCCGCCAGCAGCGTGTCGACATCGAGGCGCTTGGTTGTGAAGGTAAACCCGCCATCGGGCGTCTTCGGCCAGTCGGCTTTTGGGCGGTCGCGGTACAGTTCCACGCCGTTGTCGTCGGGGTCCCGCAGATAGAGCGCCTCGCTGACGCCGTGGTCGGATGCTCCATCAAGTTTGACGCCATGATCGAGAACCCGCCGCAGGGCGGAGGCCAGGTCCTTGCGGGTCGGGTACAGGATCGCCAGATGGAACAAGCCTGTTGTGTTCTTCGGCGGCGCCCCGGCGCCCTTCGACTCCCAGGTATTCAGGGCTATGTGGTGATGATAGCCGCCGGCGGAGATAAAGGCGGCCTCGTCCATCCGGTGGACGAGGTCGAAACCCAGAATGCCCTGATAGAACGCCAGAGACCGGTCGATGTCGGCGACTTTCAGATGCACGTGTCCGATCCGTGTGCCGGCGGGAATTTCATAGGGAAGGCTCATAATATCTCCATTCAATCTGGCATGATTTCGAAATCAAACAGCAGCACCAGCAGTGGCACAGGAGAAACGGCCAGCATGAGGGTTATCAACATGGCCGTTATCGAGAACAGCCGGCTGAGGCCCGCCACCATCAGGATGCCGCCGCCGCCGCCAATCAGGGCGTTGCCGGGAATATTAACCAAAACGGCGACAGCGAGATAGCGGTAATCCACCAGCAGGGGGCGCAGGGCCTTTGGAAGGCGCTCTCGCAGAAGGGCAAGGCGCTGTTCGCGGCCGAGAGGCTGGACCTTCTCCAGCAATTCGCTGGCTCTGGTCAGCCGCAGATCCAGAAAGACCCGCCGCAGATAGCTGTAGGGTGTGAAGCGGCCGGCCAGAAACGCCAGCATCAGCCCCAGAACGGTTGCCGCATAGACAAACACGACCACGTCATCGCCGCGCATGAAGATCAGCGACAGGCCCACCTCGATACCCGGAACGAACGGGATGGCGATCAGGACGACATAGGCCAGCAACATCACGAAGATGACCCCGAACATGACATTCTTGGTTTGGGTGCGGTGCGAAAAATCAAGAAGCCAGTTCAGCAGCAGGTTGACCGCCACCACAATCACCAGCAACACCGCCAGACGGGCCAGCGTCCGCAAGATGGAGATTGGAACTGGTGCCGGTGTCATATCTTGGCTCATAGCGCATAGAAGCACAGTTGACGGCCAAAAAGAAGCGGCCTGACCTCACGTTTCGGAAATCAGGCCGGCGGTGTCATGCGGTCGGTGGGTCAGCCCCGGCGACGCCGGCCTTCGCGACGGCCGCGGGCGCCGGCTTCGCGTTCGCCGTCTTTCAGAACGGCCTTGTTGAACTTGATCCATTCGCTGCCGTGCGGGTCGTTGTTGGTCAGGAAATTGGCGGCGCGGATCGCTTCCATTTCCTTGCCGGCGCGCGGCATGGTCGATCCCATTCCGGTCAGCGTGGCCAGCAGTTCCGGGTCGATGTCATCCGGTACGATGATGCCCGCCGCCGCCAGTTCCGCGCGCTTTTCGTCCAGTTTCCTGGGGCCGATCGGCAGGGCGATTGGGTTCATGATCGCGCTGGTCATGCCGCAGGCCATGGCCATCGGCAGGAAGGCGTTGTTGACGCCGTGGCGGTTCGGCAGGCCGAAGCTGATGTTCGATGCCCCGCAGGTGGTGTTGACGCCCAGTTCCTCGCGCAGGCGGCGCACGAGTGCGAAGACCTGCAAGCCTGCGGTCGACATCGCCCCGATCGGCATCACCAGCGGATCGACCACGATGTCATGCGCGGGAATGCCGAAATCGGCGGCGCGCTGGACGATCTTCTTCGCAACGGCAAAGCGGACCTCGGGGTCTTCGGAAATGCCGGTGTCGTCGTTGGAGATCGCCACCACGGGCACGTTGTATTTCTTGACCAGCGGCAGGACGAGTGCGAGCCGTTCCTCTTCGCCCGTGACGGAGTTCAGCAGCGGGCGGCCCTTGGCGGCGGCCAGTCCGGCCTCGAGCGCCGCCGGAACCGAACTGTCGATGCACAGAGGCACATCGGTAATCGCCTGCACGCGCGCCACCAGTTCCTTCATCAAGGGCGGCTCGACGAAGTTGTTGTCCGCATAGCGCGGGTCCTCGGCCATCTTGTTGGAGAAAACCGCGCCCGAGTTGATATCGAGCACCGTGGCTCCGGCCGCGGCCTGTGCGATGGCATCGGCCTCGACGGTCGAGAAATCGCCCATTTCGAGTTCGGCGGCGAGCTTCTTGCGGCCGGTGGGGTTGATCCGTTCCCCGATCACACAGAACGGCTGGTCAAAGCCGATGATGGTGGTTTTGGTTGCGGATTCGACA
>JBFIHV010000068.1:0-9785 GCA_041601595.1 Amylibacter sp.
GGACAATCCCGTATGAAACGCCATATTTGGGTGCATGGAACAAAACACCGATATCGTGATCGTCGGCGGCGGTCTGAACGGCGCGGCGCTGGCGCTGGCGCTGGCGCAGGTCGGGCAGCAGGTAGTGGTGGTCGACAGCCTGCCGCGCGACACCCGCGCGGCGCCGGATTTCGACGGGCGCGGCTATGCGCTGGCGCTGACCTCGCAGCGGATGCTGGCGGCGCTGGGCCTGTGGCCCGCGCTGGCGGAACACGCGCAGCCGATCCTGGATATCAAGGTCAGCGACGGGCGCGCCGGCGAAGGCGCTTCGCCCTATTTCCTGCATTTCGACCATACCGAGATCGAGGAAGGCCCGATGGGCCAGATGATCGAGGACCGGTTCCTGCGACGCGCCCTTCTGGACGCCATCGACGCCGAGGCGCGGATCACCCATCTGGCGGGCGAAACCGTGGTCGATCATGCGGTGACCGCCGGATCGGTTAGCGCCGGTCTGGGATCGGGCGACCGGATCACTGCGCGGTTGCTGGTCGGCTGCGACGGGCGGCGGTCCGCGGTGGCAGCGCGGGCAGGCATCCGGCGCACGGGACGGGATTATCACCAGACCTCTCTGGTCTGCGCCATCGAGCACGAGCGGCCGCATAACGGCGTGGCGCACCAGTTCTTCATGCCCCCGGGTCCGCTGGCGATCCTGCCGCTGCCGGGGAATTTTTCCTCGATCGTCTGGACCGAAACCACCGAGCGCGCCGCCGCGATCAACGCGCTGGACGACGCAGGCTATCTGGCGGCGCTGCGACCGGCCTTCGGCGATTTTCTGGGAGAGATCAAACTGGCCGGCAAGCGGTTCTCCTATCCGCTGGGCCTGACGCTGGCGGAGCGCTTCGTCGATCCGCGTCTGGCGCTGGTGGGCGATGCTGCGCATGGTCTGCATCCGCTGGCGGGTCAGGGCCTGAACCTCGGGTTGCGCGACGTGGCGGCGCTGGCCGAGGTCGTGGCGCATGCGGCGCGGCGCGGCGAGGATATCGGGGCGCTGGACGTGCTGCAACGATTCCAGCGCTGGCGGCGGTTCGACACGGCGGAACTGGCGGTGACGACCGACATGATCAACCGGCTGTTTTCGAATGACAACCCGCTGCTGCGCGGGCTGCGCGATCTGGGACTGGGGGCGGTCAACGCCCTGCCCTCGGTTCGACGCGGGCTGATCCGGCAGGCGGCGGGCCTGACCGGCGACCTGCCGCGGCTGTTGCAGGGGCGGCAGATTTAGGCTTTTACACTTGAGGCGATTATCGTGGACGAACGGAAAGGCGCGATTTACGGCGCGTCGTCCTCGAGCTTGCGGGCCTCGTCTTCCAGCATGATCGGGATGCCGTTGCGGATCGGATAGGCGAGCCGCGCTTTCTTGGAGATCAGTTCCTGCGCCTCCCTGTGATAGTCCAGACGCCCGTGCGTCACGGGGCAGATCAGAGCCTCGAGCATTTTGGGATCGGGTACGGTTTCGGCCTCGTTCTCGCTCATTGCAGCGGTCCGTTCTCGTTCTCGCCGTCGCGCAGCGCGAATTCCATCAGGGTGACCAGCGTCTCGCGGCGGGTGCGCAGGCAGGGGGCCTCCAGCAGGGCCTGTTTCTCCTCGGCTCCGAAGGGGCAGAGCATGGACAGCGAGTTGATCAGCATTTCCTCGTCGGCGTCGCGCAGGCTGTCCCAGTCGGACGACAGCTGGGCTTTCTCGAAAAACCGGCGCAGGGTCTTCAGGAAGGCGGGCCGGTCGAACCTGTGGTCCAGTTGCGGCTTGCCGATGTCGGCTTCGAAGCTGCTCCAGTCCACATCGGCGCGCAGGTAGGGCGTGAAGCCGCTGTTCTGAGCCAGAACCCGGAACCGGCAGATACCCGACAGCGTGATCAGGTAGCGCCCGTCCTCGGTTTCGGAAAAAGAGGTGATGCGGCCGGCGCAGCCGATCTGCTGCAGGCGCGATGCGCCCGCGCCCTGCGGCATGTCGCGCGGCTGGACCATGCCGATCAGGCGGTGATCGGTTTTCAGGGCGTCGTCCAGCATCGCCAGGTAGCGCGGCTCGAAGATGTTCAGCGGCAGACGGGCGTGCGGCAGCAGCAGCGCACCCGTCAGGGGAAAGACCGGTATGGTCTGGGGCAGATCAGCAAGTGAGAACATTTGCTTCATCTAAGCCGCCTTTGGCGTTAGGCAAATAACATCGACGACAATCGCCGCCGCCCTGCCAGCCCGACCGGGTCTTTCGGGCCGAGCGAATCGAAAATCTTGAACAGCTGCTGGCGGGCCGCGTCGTCGTTCCAGTCGCGGTCGCGGCGGAACAGTTCCAGCAGCTCGTCCACGGCGCCTTGCGTATCTTTGCCGGCCAAAAGCGCCGTGGCAAGGTCGAATCGCGCCTGATGGTCGTTCGGGTCGGCCTCCAGCGCGGCGCGGAGCTCGGCGACGTCACCGGCCTCGTCGGCGGTTTCCAGCAGTTCGATCTGGGCCTTGAGGCCGGCCAGAACGGGGTCTTTCGCCAGTGCCTCGGGGGCGTTTTCGATGAGCGCCTTGGCCTGATCGCGCTGGTCTGTGGCCAGGTAGGATTTGATCAGACCGGCGTAGGCGCCTGCGTGCGCGGGCTCTTCCTCGAGGATCGCGGCGAATGTTTCGGCGGCGTCGGCGGCGGCGCCTGTTTCCAGCATTTCCTCGGCGGCGGCGACGGCATCGTCCAGACCGTTGTCCTGCTCGGGCGCTTGCGCCGCGACGCGCTCGACGAATTTCTTGATCTCGGACGGCGGCTGGTTGCCCATGAAGCCGTCGACCGGCTGTCCGTCGACGAAGGCAAAGACCGCCGGGATCGACTGGATGCGCATCTGGCTGGCCAGCATCTGGTTCTGGTCGATGTCGATCTTGACCAGACGGACCTTGCCGCCGGCGGCGGTCACCTCGGCCTCGATGGCCGGGCCGAGCGATTTGCAGGGGCCGCACCACGGCGCCCAGAAGTCGACGATGACCGGCGTCTCTTTCGAGCCCTCGATCACGTCCTGCATGAAGGTTTCCTGAGAGCCGTCGGTAATCAGCTCCGCGGCGGCCGGTGCCGGTGCACCGCTTCCTAGGTTCAGCATAATGGTATCTCCGTTCGTCGGTGCCGTTGCACCTTGTCTGTTACCGGATGTAGTTGCCCGCGCGCCCGAGGGCAAGGGCGCGGGTCACAGGTCGAATGTCGCGAAGACCGGCGCATGGTCGGAGGGCTTGTCCCAGCCGCGCGCGGGCCGCAGGATGCGGCTGGAATGGCTGGCGGGCGCGATGTCGGGCGTGGCCCAGATATGGTCGAGCCTGCGGCCCTTGTCGGCGTCGGACCAGTCGCGGGCGCGGTAGGACCACCAGCTGAAAAGCTGCCCCTCGGGGATGTGCGCCCGTGTGATGTCGACCCAGTTGCCCGCGTCCTGCACCTGCGCCAGATGGTCTACCTCGATGGGTGTGTGCGACACGATCTTCAGCAGGCTCTTGTGGTTCCAGACGTCATCCTCGCGCGGGGCGATGTTCAGGTCGCCGACGAGGATGGATTTTTCAGGTGGTTCAGCACTGAACCAGTCGCGCATTTCGGTCAGGTAGTCGAGCTTCTGCCCGAATTTCTCGTTCACCGCGCGGTCCGGCACGTCGCCGCCCGCGGGAACGTAGAAATTGTGCACGGTCAGGCCGTTTTCCAGCCGCCCCGCGATGTGGCGGGCGTGGCCGAGCGCGGCGAAATCCCGGCGTCCGACCTCGGTGATCGGCAGGCGCGACAGGATGGCGACGCCGTTATAGCCCTTTTGACCGTTTGCGACCATGTGGCTGTAGCCGAGCGCGGCGAATCCCTCGGTCGGGATCTTGTCGACGGGGGACTTGCATTCCTGAAGGCAGAGGATGTCGGGTTGCTCTTCCTCCAGCAGTTTCAGCACGATCGGTTCGCGCAGGCGGACGGAGTTGATGTTCCAGGTGCAGACTGTGACGGGCATTCGGGTTCCTTTTTGCGCGCAGTTTAGGCTTTGGCGGAGGCGGTTCAAGCGGATAATCCGGCACCCGCCATCCGGCCGGATCGGGGGCAAGGATGCAAAAACGAAGCATCTGATGTATCATGACAAGGACTCGGGGCCCCGAAGGCCCCGGATGGACCGAAGGATCGAAAGGAGGATGAAGATCATGGACGCAGTACAAATTGTTGAACGCGCACGCGCGCTGTACAGCGCGATCGGTGACAAGGCGGAGGCCGAGGCCGCCCAGAAGATGCGGGAATGCGAAGCGGCGGGCAAGACAGGCGAAGCCCACGACTGGAAGGCGATCCGCAGCGCCATCCACGAATTGCGCGGGCCCAACCAGGGGTGAGGCGGGTTCGGGGAACCCGGAGCCGGTGACGGGCAGGCGGGCGTTGGCATGGGTTCGGGATTCTTGACCCGCGGACGAGTGGAAAATGTCTGCTATGCAGACAAAACTGCCCCAGAAATACAGAAACCTACTGCCAATCTGAGGTCATTGCTCCCAGCAAATGCCACCGCTAATTGGGCTCAGGCGTCCGTCACCACCAATGGTTAATTTAACAGATATGAATAGCTTTCACCCAAAAAACAAAAAAAGCCCCGCCACAAGCGCGGGTCAGTCCAACGGGGAGGAGCGTTGGAAACTCGGGCGACCAGACGGTAGCCGCCTAGCTTCGTCACCGGCGGGCGGGCGTTGCCGTGACCGGATACCCGGCACGCACATTTTCGGAACTCCCGGACCCCCGCGTGTGGCCGTAAAGGAAATAGCCTCTAATACTGGTCTCCCAGCGGAAGCCTGTCTTGCGAAACTGCCATCAACCATTTGTGGCAGTCCCCGATCACATCGCAAGTCCACCGTGGCATAAATTCATCCTTGCGAAATTCGATGCCCGGGCCATTCCAGGGGTCGTGCACGACGATGACATCATGGGACGCACCGATAACGACACCATAATGATCCTCATTTTTATCAGTCTCGAGAAACCGAATGATTACCGGAGCACCCAGCCGCACCAAAAAAGCAAATTCCTCAAATGCGGCGTCATTATTCACGTAACAATTCAAGCCGTACTCCAATGCAGTTTCACGCATGTTCAGACGCCGCGTGCCGCTTTCGGAATTGGTATCCAGTTTTTGGCTGAGCAACGCTTCGGAAGCGGGAATGCCGTAATAGGCCAGCACCATCTGAAGCGCGACCGGGCCGCAAGTGAATGGCGTCGTTTGTTTGAGATATGGTACCGGAAGGACGAGCATAACGGATCACTTTAGACTGCTCTGGATGCGAAGAATCCAGATAGAGTTGAGACTGCGCGACCTTAATCCTCACGGAATGCTTTGGCCATACGGCTATCAGGGGCATTGTAAAATTGAGCCTGCCCGAGGCGTTCGGCGAATGTCAGCATTGCGGACAAAACGGTCCTGCAATTCAATTCTGCCGGGCGTCGCCTTTGGCCCGGAACGAAAGTCCTGGAACCCGAAGGCCAAATGCGGCGTTCGCCGCCCTGAACACCCGATCAGGCGGTCTCACCGGCATTCGATGCGCACCTTAACGGAGACCTCGTACTTGTTGCGGTGACGTAAATCGGCGGAAGTATAAACTTGGTGCGTTTCGTGGTATAATTTTTCTTTTTGGGCCAGACCGGCCCGTTTTCAGCAACTCGATTTGGGAGGCAGACATGACTGTGAAAACAGCAAGTGAATTACGCGATCTGGTGCGGGGCGAAGTCGTTGTCCCCGAGGATGCAGACTACGAAGAAGCGCGCAAGGTCCACAACGGAATGATCGACAAGCGGCCCGCCATGATCGTGCGGGCCGCGAATGCCGGCGACGTGATGACCACAGTCAACTATGCGCGCGACAACGGCCTCGATCTGTCGGTCCGCGGCGGCGGCCACAGCGGCCCGGGTTTCGGCACCAACGACGGTGGCGTTGTCCTGGACTTTTCGCGGATGCGCGGTGTTCGGGTCAATCCGGGTGCGCAGACCGCCCGGGCCGAAGGCGGCACGACATGGGGCGATTTCAATGCCGCGACCCATGCCTTCGGCCTGTCCACCACCGGTGGCGTCATTTCGACCACCGGCATTGCCGGGCTGACACTTGGAGGAGGTATCGGTTACTTGTCGCGCGGTCACGGGCTGTCGCTCGATAACCTGATCTCGGCCGATGTGGTGACCGCCGACGGCAAGATGCACGTGGCCAGCGAAGACGAGAACGCGGACCTGTTCTGGGCGATCCGTGGCGGCGGTGGCAACTTTGGGATCTGCACCTCGCTGCAATACAAGCTCCAGCCCGTCGATACCGTCTACTGGGGGCCGATGTTCTATGAAATCGAGGAGACCGAGAATATCCTCAAATTCTACCGGGACTACATCAAGACAGCACCGCGCCAGATGGGCGCCTTCCCGGCCTTCCAGATCGCACCGCCATTGCCCTTCATTCCCGAGAACAGGCACGGCGATATGTTTTGTGCCATCGTGGCATGCTGGTCGGGCGATCCGGCCGAGGGCGAGGCCCGGTTCAAGGCGTTCCACGATGTCGCCGAGGTCAAGGCCGAGCACGTGGGTCCGGTGCCGTATCCGGCGATTAACGCGGCTTTCGACGGGTTGTTTCCGACCGGCATTCGCCAATACTGGAAAGGAAACTTCGTCAAGGAACTGACAGACGAGGCGATTGCCGCGCACGTTCAGCACGGGCCGAATGCGCCGACCGTAAGTTCGACCATGCACCTCTATCCGATCAACGGCGCGTGCCAGGACGTGGCGGCGGATGCCACCGCCTTCGGGCATCGCGACGCGAATTTCTCGATGGTGGTGCTGGCTGCGTCGGACGATCCTGCCAAGGACGAGGCGAACACCAGGTGGGTGCGCGACTATTCGGACGCTGTGGCGCCTTATTCAGAGCCGGGCGGCTATATCAACTTCATGGACGATGACGACGGCGGGCGGGTGCGCGACAATTTTGGCCGGAACTACGACCGTCTGGTCAAGATCAAACGGCGCTACGACCCCGACAACCTGTTCCACGTCAATCAGAACATCGCTCCCTGACGGAACGACAGGCTGACAAAGGATCGAATGTGTTCGTCCTGTGTGCGGAGTTTGGGGCAGGTTTTCGAGGGTCCTTTCATCCGCGTTTCATCAGCGGATCGCCCGGCGCCCTCCTCAAGCCGGCTTGAGGAGGGCGGGCCAGCCCAACGGGGAGGAGCGTCGGGAAGCTCAGGCGACCAGGCGATATCCGCCGGATTCGGTGACCAGCAACCGCGCGTTGCCGGGGTCGGGTTCGATCTTTTGCCGCAGGCGGTAGATGTGGGTTTCCAGCGTGTGCGTGGTGACGCCGGCGTTATAGCCCCAGACCTCGTGCAGCAGAACGTCGCGGGCGACGACCCCGTCCTGCGCGCGGTAGAGGAACTTGAGGATGTTGGTTTCCTTCTCGGTCAGGCGGATTTTCTTGTCGTTCTCGTCGATCAGCATCTTGGCCGCCGGTTTGAACGTGTAGGGGCCGAGGGTGAACACGGCGTCCTCGGACTGTTCGTGCTGGCGCAGTTGCGCGCGGATGCGGGCCAGCAGCACGGGAAACTTGAAGGGTTTGGAGACGTAATCATTGGCGCCGGCATCGAGGCCAAGAATGGTGTCGGAGTCTGAATCGTGCCCAGTCAGCATCAGGATCGGGCATTTCACGCCCTGCTTGCGCATCAGCCGGCAGAGCTCGCGGCCGTCCATGTCGGGCAGGCCGACGTCGAGGATCACGAGGTCGTATAGCGCCTCTTTGGTGCGCTCCAGGCCTTTTCCGCCGCTGTCGGCCTCGAAGACGTCGAAGTCCTCGGTCAGTACCAGCTGGTCGGCGAGGGCTTCGCGCAGGTCCTCGTCATCGTCCACAAGAAGGATTTTCTTTACGCTGTTCATTGCTTTATTCCTCTTTCGGTACTTGAAAAATGTGCCCGAACCGGTATTTCGACAAGATGCCGACGGCTTCGCTCACATGGACGTGTCATTCCGGCGGCAATTGTTTCATTATCCTGCACAAGTCGATATAGCGGGGCGGTGGAATGTTACAAGGTGGACGCGCATGAGCCTCAAGCTGACCTCTGACGAACAGATCGCCCGGATGCGGGCCGATCTGCGCATGGGCGTTCCGGTGGTGATCTGCAACGGGCCGGAGAAATGGCTGGCGGCGGCGGCGGAAACGCTGAGCGCCGAGCGGCTGGCGGAGTTCCGCGGCCTCGGCTGCACGCTGGAACTGGCGCTGACCGACCTGCGCGCCCATTCGCTGGAGATCTTTCCGAACGAGGCCGACGTCGTGCGCCTGCGCATTCCGCGCGATGTGACGATCGACTGGATCCGGTCGCTGTCGGACCCTGCGGACGACCTGGACAACCCGCTGGACGGCCCGTTCGAGCAGATCGGCGGCGGCTGCGGCGACATCCACCGCGCGGCCATCGCGCTGGCCAAACAGGCGCGGCTGCTGCCCTCGGTCGTGGTGTTGCAGGTGACCAGCGATCTGGAAGGCGCGACCGAAGGCCTGCACTGCGCCGATATTTCCGAATTGCGCACCGCGATCCACGACAGCAGCCCGCTGTCGCTGGTGTCTTCGGCCCGCGTGCCTTTGCGGGTGTCGCATGACGCCAAGGTGCATGTGTTCCGGCCGCAGGACGGCGGCGACGAGCATTACGCCATCGAGGTCGGCAATCCCGACCGGTCCAAACCGGTTCTGTCGCGGCTGCATTCGGCGTGTTTCACCGGCGACCTGATCGGCTCGCTGAAATGCGATTGCGGGCCGCAGCTGCACGGCGCGCTGGAACAGATCGGGGCGGAGGGCGAGGGCGTCCTGCTGTACATGAACCAGGAGGGCCGCGGTATCGGGCTGGCCAACAAGATGCGCGCCTACAGCCTGCAGGATCAGGGGTTCGACACGGTCGAGGCCAACCACCGTCTGGGATTCGAGGATGACGAGCGCAATTTCCGGCTGGGGGCCGAGATCCTCAAGGCGATGGGGTTTTCCTCGGTCCGGCTGATGACCAACAACCCGAAAAAGGTCGAGCGCATGAACGCCGCCGGTGTCGAGGTGGTGGAGCGCGTGCCGCTGAAGGTCGGGCGCAACGCGATCAACGCCGGCTATCTGGAAACCAAGGCCAAGAAAAGCGGTCACCTGCTGTGACGGCGCGGTTTGACGATCTGGTCGTCACCCGCTGGGGCGCGCGGTTCCGGGGGCGGAGTTACGCCTGCGCCGTCGGGCGCGGCGGCATCGGGCGGAAGCGTGGCGAGGGCGACGGGATCACGCCCGCCGGTGTTTTTCATATCGAGGAGGTCCTGATCCGGCCCGACCGCATGGATTTCGACGCGGGAGGTGTTCCGACCGGCGTGATCGGCCTGAACGATATCTGGTCGGACGATCCGGCGGACCCTGCCTATAACTGCGGCCTGACCGCGTTTCGGCACCCTTTTTCGCACGAGCCCCTGCGCCGCGCCGATCCGCTGTATGACACGCTCGCGGTGCTGGATTACAACCGCGCGCCGGTGGTTCCGGGGGCGGGCAGCGCGATTTTCCTGCATGTCTGGCGCAAGCCGCGCCATCCGACAGAGGGCTGCGTCGCCTTCGACCGGTTCGATCTGGTGGAGATTTTGACCGGCTGGACGGATCGGTCGCGGGTCGTTATCCGCGGCTGGTCCTTCGGCTAGTCTTTTTGCGGCACGACCCGCTCGCCGAAAATGGCGGAGCCGACGCGGACATGGGTCGCGCCCAGCGCGATCGCGGTCTCGAAATCGCTGCTCATGCCCATGGACAGACCTTTCAGCCC
>JBFIHV010000069.1:0-9725 GCA_041601595.1 Amylibacter sp.
CGGCCGGAGTATCTGCACAGCGCCGCGGCGGGGCTGGCATCGGGCGATTACTGGCCGGTGGATTACGGGCCGGAACTGTCGCGCGGGTTCCTTTCGCTGAAGATATGGACGCAGTTGAAACACTACGGCACGGAAAGGCTGGGCGAAGCGATCACGCGCAACTGCGAGCAGGCGGCCTATCTGGCCGAGCGGATCCGGCAGACGCCGGAACTGGAACTGCTGGCGCCGGTGGCGCTGAACGTCGTGTGCTATCGTTATCGCGATGCGGACGGCGATCTGGACGGTCTGAACGACCGGATCGTGATAGAGATGCAGGAGAGCGGCGTTGCCGTGCCCTCGACAACCCGGCTGGACGGGAAACTGGCGATCCGGGTCAATCTGACCAACCACCGGACCCGGAACAGCGATCTGGACCTGCTGTTGCGGGAAACCCTGCGTCTGGGGAAGGAATTGTCGGGATAAGAACCTGCCCGCCGACACCTGCGCAATTGACCCTGCCGATGGACTTGCCTAAGTAGAGCGAAACAGCAAAACCGGTAAAGGCAGGCCAATGGCTAGCAAAAAACCCCGTTCGTTTCAGGAAATCATTCTGCGTCTGCAAAGCTACTGGTCGGAGCAGGGCTGCGCGATCATGCAGCCCTATGATATGGAAGTCGGCGCTGGCACGTTCCATCCGGCCACCACGCTGCGGTCGCTCGGGTCCAAGCCCTGGGCCGCGGCCTATGTCCAGCCTTCGCGGCGGCCCACCGACGGGCGCTACGGCGAAAACCCGAACCGGCTGCAGCACTATTATCAGTATCAGGTGCTGGTGAAGCCCTCGCCGCCGAATTTTCAGGAGCTCTACCTCGGGTCACTGGAAGCCATCGGGGTGGACATGGCCCTGCACGACATCCGCTTTGTCGAGGATGACTGGGAAAGCCCGACGCTGGGCGCCTGGGGACTGGGCTGGGAGGTCTGGTGCGACGGCATGGAAGTCAGCCAGTTCACCTATTTCCAGCAGGTCGGCGGCCATGATTGCCATCCCGTGTCGGGCGAACTGACTTACGGGCTGGAACGGCTGGCGATGTATGTTCTGGGCGCGGATCACGTGATGGACATGCCGTTCAACGATCCGGACGCCGCGATCCCGCTGACCTATGGCGATGTGTTCCTGCAAACCGAGCAGGAATATTCGCGCTGGAATTTCGACGTCGCCGACACGGACATGCTGTTGAAGCATTTCGAGGATGCCGAGGCGGAATGCGGCCGTATTCTGGACGCGCCGGCGAAAGACCCGAAAACCGGCAGGAAGATCATCATGGCGCATCCGGCCTATGACCAGTGCATCAAGGCCAGCCACCTGTTCAACCTGCTGGATGCCCGCGGGGTTATCTCAGTCACCGAGCGCCAGTCCTACATCGGGCGCGTGCGTGCTCTGGCGAAGCGCTGCGCGGACGCCTTCGTGCAGACCGAAGCGGGCGGGGTCGCGGCGTGAAGGGTAGCATCCTGATGGGCGGCACGCTGCTGATAGCAGCGGCCATGGGTGTCGGCCTGTGGTACAGCAGCAACTCTGCCTATTATTACGAGGTGGAGGACGTGACCGAGGTTGCCGTCGGCGATGCGATGTTACCGGTGTCGGACTATCGCGGCATCGACGCCGACACGTCGCCGCTGAAAATGCGGGCCTGTTTTACCGCGCATTGGGACATTGTGCCCGAAACCGGGGATGCGGATGGCGCGGAGCCGCTGATCGCACCCGCCTGGTTCGACTGTTTCGACGCGAAACAGCTTTCCGGCGACCTTGAGAGCGGCGCCGCCTCGGTGATCCTGGCTAGCGCGAACAAGCCCTACGGATTCAATACTTTCATCGCGCGCTACCCTGACGGGCGGGCTTTCATGTGGCGGCAGATCAATGCCTGCGGCGAAGCGCTTTTCAGCGGCAGCGACCGGCCCGAGGGTTGCCCCGATCCGGCCGCGCTGTCAGAGCAGAAAACCGGCGCTGTGCTGTCTGATGCCCGCCAGGCCGCCGACAATACCGAAAATATGATCGAAGAACGGACGTAATATGGCCGACCTGCTGCTAGAACTGTTTTCAGAAGAAATCCCGGCGCGCATGCAAAACCGCGCGGCGGCGGATCTGCAAAAGGCCGTGACCAACGCGCTGGTCGAGGCGGGCCTGACCTATGGCCACGCGGCGGCCTTCGTGACGCCGCGACGGTTGTGTCTGGCGATTGAGGGCCTGCTGGCGGAAAGCCCGCGCACGCGGGAAGAACGCAAAGGGCCGCGCACCGACGCGCCTGAAAAGGCGCTGGAAGGGTTCCTGCGGTCCACCGGCCTGATCCGCGAACAACTGCAAGAGCGCGACGACAAGAAGGGCAAGGTCTTTTTTGCCGTGATCGACAAGCCCGGGCGTCCGGCGGCAGAGATCGTTGCCGAAGCGGTGCCGGAAGTCGTCCGCAATTTCCCCTGGCCGAAATCGATGCGTTGGGGAACCGGCGCCCTGCGCTGGGTCAGGCCCCTGCATTCGGTCCTGTGCATCCTGTCCGCCGAGGACGGGGCAGAGGTCGTGGATTTCGAGATCGACGGCATCAGGTCGGGAAACAAGACCGCCGGCCACCGGTTCCACGCCCCGAAGACCTTTGCCGTAAGCAGTTTCGACGACTACCGCGCCAAGTTGAAAAAGGCGCATGTCCTTCTGGACCCGGCCGAGCGTGCGGATCATATCCGCGAAGACGCCAAGAACGCGGCCTTTGCGCAGGGTCTCGAGGTCGTCGAGGACAACGGCTTGCTGGCGGAAGTCTCGGGGCTGGTGGAATGGCCGGTCGTGCTGATGGGCGACATTGCCGGGGATTTCCTCGACCTGCCGCCCGAAGTCCTGCAAACCTCGATGCGCGAGCACCAGAAGTTCTTCAGCGTCAGAAACCCCAGGACCGGCCGGATCGAGAAATTCATCACGGTCGCCAACCGCGAAACCAAGGATCATGGCGCGACCATTCTGGCCGGGAACCGGAAAGTCCTGTTCGCGCGCCTGTCTGATGCGAAGTTCTTCTGGGAAAACGACCTGCGCACGCCGTTGCAGGAGATGGCGGCGAAACTGTCGAACGTCACTTTCCACAACAAGCTTGGCACGCAGGCCGACCGGATCGCCCGGATTGCGGCGCTGGCCCGCATCATCGCGCCGGTTGCCGGCGCCGATGTGAACGAGGCGGTTCTGGCGGCGCAGGTGGCCAAGGGCGACCTGTCGTCGGAGATGGTCTACGAGTTCCCCGAGTTGCAGGGCATCATGGGCAGGTACTATGCGGAGAAGGCCGGTTTGCCGCAGTCGGTGGCAAACGCCTGTCAGGCGCATTATTCCCCGCTCGGCCCGGGCGACGACGTTCCGAAGGAACCCGTATCGGTGACCGTGGCGCTGGCCGACAAGATCGACATGCTGACCGGCTTCTGGGCGATTGACGAGAAACCGACCGGTTCCAAGGACCCGTTCGCGTTGCGCCGCGCCGCGCTGGGCGTGATCCGGCTGGTGCTCGAAAACGAATTGCGGGTGAACCTGTCGCGCTTTCTCGACACGCATCTGGTGCATTCCGAACTGGCGCTGAACGGCGACGAGGCTCATGAAGAGTCCGTGGACGCGGTGCGCGAGATGCTGGAAGAGATCGAGCGCCACGGCGTCTTCGGCGCGGCCTTCGAGACCGTGATGCAGCGCATCAGTGGCAAGGGTGCGGATCATCTGGAGCACGACGACCTGATCGTCCGCGTGCGGGACAACGTACCCGCAAACCGTGGGGACCTGTTGTCTTTCTTCCACGAGCGTCTGAAGGTCTATCTGCGCGACCAAGGCATCGGCCACGATGTGATCGACGCCTGTCTGGCGATGCCGAACAGCGACGATTTCGTGCTGCTGGTGAACCGCGCCACGGCGCTTCAGGCTTTCCTGCGCACCGAGGACGGAACCAACCTGTTGCAGGGCTTCAAGCGTGCGAACAACATCCTGACCGCGGAAGAGAAAAAGGACGGCGTGTTCTACGAGTTGGACCCGGAACCGAAGCTGGCCGGGGATTCGACCGAGAAGAACCTGTTCGCGGCGCTGGACCGGGCGGAGGCGGCGATCGCGCCGGCGCTGAAGGCCGAGGATTTCGCCGCCGCGATGGCCGCGATGGCGGCCCTGCGCGGCCCTATCGACGCATTTTTCGACACGGTGCAGGTCAACGCGGAAAACGCGATGATCCGGCGCAACCGGTTGTGCCTGCTGAACCGCATCCGGACCGTCATGGGGCAGGTGGCGCAGTTCCACGCGATCGAGGGATAGCCTTGAACGCCTCGGATATGCCAATTCCCTCAAAGGCTTGGCTTGTGTCCTTGGGGACTCTGGGTATAACCTGAAAACAACAGATATTACGACAAGGTCCGGGGCATGGCCGCCGATTGCGACATAATCCAGTTGAAGGCGGGTGCCTTGGTGCCCACCGAGCGCTTTGGCGCCCGCGCCAACACGCTCGCCAAGCTGATCGCCGCCGACTTCAACACCACGGACGCCTGGGCGATCTCTGTCGATCGTGTCCGTGCGATTGCGCGCTCCGATTTTCCTGCGACCTGGCCTTTCGCGGACAGACTGAAGCGCGGGGAACTGTTTTCCCTGCGGTCCAGCCCCGTCGTCCGGGCCTGGGGCGGGCCGGAAACCCTGCTGAACATAGGCATGACGGGCGCCGTGCGTGACAGGCTGGCCGAGACACTGGGTCCCGAGGCCGCCAACGCGCTCTATTGCCGGTTCGTTCAGGATTATTCCGTGCAGGTCATGCGGCTGGACGAAGAGGAATTCGAAGAGGTTCTGGCCTCGGTCGAAAACGACACGCCCGACCACGCGAAGCTGCTGGCCGCCTGTCTGGAGTATTACGAAGCCGAAATGGACGAACCGTTTCCGCAGGACCCGATCGAGCAGTTGCAGAACGCGGCGCGGTCGATGGCGTCGGCATGGACGGGAACCAGCGCGCGGATATTGCGGGAAGCCAAGGGCGCCGACAAGAATGCCGGTCTGGGCCTGATCGCCCAGCAGATGGTTCTCGGCGTCGGGCGCGGCGAGAGTGGCGCCGGTGTGGGTCAGTTCGTAGCGCCGCGCAACGGAGCCGTCATGGCGCATGGCCGCTATCTGTCGCAGGGGCAGGGGCTGGATGCGCTGGATGCCGGAAACGATGCCAGCTTTCTGGGCGCGGACGAGCGGGGACCGTCGCTCGAGACCCTTGCGCCGGATGCCTTCGAGCAATTCCACGCCGCCACCGAACTTGCGCGACGGGTGTTCCGTGATGACATGCGGCTGGAATTCACCGTGCACGACAGCCGGATCTTCGTGCTGGACGCGGTGCCGGCCGAACGCAGCAGCAGCGCGGCCGTGACAATCATGGTCCGGCTGGTCGAGGACGGCATCAAAACCAAACGCGAAGCCTTGCTGGGGATTGACCCGCGCAGTCTGAACGAGATCCTGCACCCGCAGATCGACCCCAAGTCAAGCCGCGACGTTCTGGCGTCGGGTATCGGCGCCAGCCCCGGAGCCGCCACCGGCCGGATCGTGTTCACGGCCTCGGCCGCGCAGGCCTCCAAGGCGCGCAACGAGCCTTGTATCCTGGTGCGCGTTGAAACGGCGCCCGACGATATTCGCGGCATGCACTCGGCCGAGGGTGTGCTGACCGAGCGTGGCGGCATCACCAGCCATGCGGCCGTGGTCGCGCGCGGTCTGGGCCTGCCCTGCGTGGTGGGGGCCTCCAGCCTCGATGTCGACAGCCGCGCCAAGACCCTGACCGTCATCAAGACCGGCGTGATCCTGAAAGAGGGCGACGTCATCACGCTGGACGGCAAGACCGGAGAGATCATTCTGGGCGCGCCGAAACTGGTGCAGCCCGATCTGAGCGGATCTTTCGACACTTTCATGAGCTGGACCGAGGACTATCGAAAACTGGGTGTTCGGGCCAATGCAGATACGCCGTCCGACGCCCGTCTGGCGCGGGCCTTCGGCGTCGACGGCGTCGGGCTGTGCCGGACCGAGCACATGTTCTTCGAGGAAAACCGCCTGAACGTGATGCGCGAGCTGATCTTTGCCGAAACCGCGGAGCGGCGCGAATCCGCGCTGAACCTGCTGTTGCCGATGCAGCGCGAGGATTTCATAGAGCTGTTCGAGATCATGCAGGGACAGCCGGTCTGTATCCGCCTGCTGGATCCGCCGCTGCACGAGTTCCTGCCGCGGTCCCGCGACGAAATCCGGCATCTGGCAGAGGAAATGGACCTGTCCGTGTCCAAGGTCACTTCGCGGATCGAGGAACTGTCCGAATTCAACCCGATGCTCGGGACGCGCGGCGTCCGGCTGGGGATTACCGTTCCTGAAATCTATGACATGCAGGCCCGCGCCATCTTCGAGGCGGCGGCGGAGGTGCAGAAGAAGACCGGCAAGACGCTGGAGCCCGAGATCATGATCCCGCTGGTGTCCGCCAACCGGGAAGTCGAAATCGTGCGTGCGCGGATCGAGGCCGTTGTCTCGAATGTCGAGGATGCGACCGGTACGACGCTCAATTTTGCCCTGGGCGTGATCGTCGAGACGCCGCGGGCGGCGCTGCGGGCGCGGGATATCGCCAAATCGGTGACCTTCCTGAGTTTCGGCACGAACGACCTGACCCAGATGACTTATGGCCTGTCGCGCGATGATGCGGGCAGGTTCATGCGGCAGTACGTGGCCGAAGGGGTGTTTCCGGAGGATCCGTTCCACACGCTGGACATCGAAGGTGTCGGCGAACTGATGCTGATAGCCGCCAGCAGGGGCCGCGAGGAGCGTCCGGATTTGACCTTGGGGCTCTGCGGCGAGCATGGCGGCGATCCTGTCTCGATCGCTTTCTGCTATGCTGCTGGATTTGATTACGTTTCCTGCTCGCCTTTCCGTACGCCGATTGCCCGGTTGGCGGCGGCGCAGGCCCAGATTCTGGACGAAGACTCCGCAGCCTAGCCGGCTTCCGCACAGATTTTCAGCACTCTGAATAGTATACTATGGGATACAAATTGGCCCTTTTGGAGCCAAAAAGCTGGACATTCATACCGAATCGTTTAAATGCCGATTTATGACGGGGAGGAAAACCGGCGCGGTTGCGTCACAACCACCGTTTGGGGGCAAGACCAAGATGTTGAAAACTATATCGTTAAGAACGGCTGCGGCCGTGCTTGGAATATGTGTGGCGACGACTGGCCAGACCGCAATTGCTGCTGATGACGCCGCCGCGTTGGAGCAAGCCAGGGCAGAAGTGCACGAAGTTCTTGCGCAGGAAAGCAAGGGCCTGAGCTTTGTGGATCCGATGTATGCGATCCAGATCGCGGGCATCGAACCGCCGAAAGCGCTGAAGAAATTCGCTTTGTTCACCCGCAAGAAAGCCGACGATAAAACCAGGATCACCAAGGTTCCGACGAAAACCGAACTGAAGGCGTTTCCCTTTAAAGAGGGTGACAAGGAATGGGCCTGTCTGGCCGAGGCACTGTATTTCGAGGCGCGCGGCGAGACCATTCAGGGCCAGTTCGCCGTGGCGGAGGTGATCCTGAACCGTCGCGACAGTGAAAAGTTTCCGGATACGGTTTGCGGTGTCATTTCACAGGGCGCCAAAAGCGCCAAGGCACCGAGAGCTTGCCAGTTCTCTTACAAATGTGACGGCGCACCCGAAGTGTTCAAAGAGAAAAAAGCCTATCAGCGTGTTGGTAAGGTCGCCGCCATCGTGCTGGACGGATTTGCACGGCAGCTGACCAGCGGCGCGACATACTACCATACGCGCCACGTCAACCCGCGCTGGTCACGCAAATTCGATCGCACCGCACAGATCGGCGTACACTATTTCTATCGCAACCCGGGCTGATCAGCCGGCGAAAGCCTGCGACAGGTAATACGTGCCGCAGGGGGCGTCCCCGCCGGAAGTGAACCGGGCGGCGGCGCCCATGCGTGATACAGAGCGGTTCAGCATATTGGCGCGGTGACCTTTCGACTCGTACCAACGGACGACAATGGATTGCGCCAGGCTGCCATAGCTGTGTTGCGGGACCGGTTGCCGGTTGTCGAAATATCTGAAGCGGCAGGTCTTCGCGTCGTCGGTCAGAAACATGCGCGAGCCGAGCACCATCCTGAACTCCGTTCCTATGTTCTCTGCACGGACACGTTTCACTTTCACGTTCGCTGTCCCGAACCGCTGCTTGAGCGTGCGGGCGCCGGAAACCGGCAGATCGTGGCTCAGCCGGTTCAGGCGGGCCATGTTGCGCGCGTGGACGTCTGCGGCCGATTTCAGCGCCGGGTCATGGCCGAGCGGGCCGAGCCCGCGCTTGCAGCGGAAATAGTTGGTTTGCTTGGTGATAGCCTTGCTGAGCAAATCCTGGTCGATGTTCGATGTCGGGATCGGCTTGCGCTCTGCCTTCGTAAATGACGGCGTCTGACATGCCGCCTCTACCGTTTGTGCCTGTGTGATCCAAGCCATGGTGGCCAGCGCCAACCACAACAATCTTTTTCTGCCCACTGTCCACTCTCTTAATAATCACTCGTACAAATCCTATTTTGTAAGGAATGAGTATAAAAGCAAAGAGAATATCGTTAAAATGAAACGCTACTGGGCGGATTATTGCGGAAATGTGACGCAAAAGCGGTTGCCATCCGGCGGCGAAACCCGTAGCTGCTGAACTGTTTTTTGGAGGCAAATTATGAGCGAGAAGACTTCGCTGGCGTTCGAACGGCCGGAAGCGCGTTCCATGGCCACCAGCGGTTCAGATCCGCTGGACCGGATATCGGTCCGCGATTTCGTAAAGGACGTCGAGATCGGCGCCTTTCAGTCGGAACGCGGCGTGCACCAGCGTGTCCAGTTCAACGTGGTGCTGGAAGTTTCGCGCAGCGCGGCCGCCAGGTTCGACGACGTCGATCAGGTTCTGTCCTACGACACGATAACCGATGCGATCGAGCATCAGCTCGCCAAGGAGCGGATCAACCTGCTGGAAACCCTGGCCGAGCGGATAGCCGAGGAAATCCTGTCCAACCCCCGCGCGGTGCGGATTTTCATCCGGATCGAAAAGCTCGACCGTATTCCCGGAGCGCTGGGGGTGGAGATCGTTCGGACCCGCGCCTTTTCGGACAAGCTGAGCGTATTGCACCCGGAAGTGAAGAAAGAGCTGGACAAGATCGCACCGGTGGTCGTGTTCCTGCCGAATGAAATCCTGAAAGGCGACAGTCTGCCCGAATGGCTGGATGCACTGAACGGCCTGTCCAGACCGGCGATCATCTGCGTCGAAATGCTGGAAACCCCGCCGCCGGCCAGCGCGATCCCGGCCACGAACCGGCGCATCGATCTGCTTTCGATCGAACAGAATGCCTGGACGCTGGCATCGCGGGACAAGCGCTGCGTTGTGATCGACAGCCGGACCGAACTGGACTGGGCCGTTCACCACGGCCAGATTTCCGTCTGGGCGCCGTCAAAGATGGTTCTGGATGCCGTGAACGGCGCGGACCTGCAGCCGAAAAACCCGCTGGGCCTGTCGGACTGGCTGGCGCGGGAATTCGGGGCGGACAAGGTCTGGGTGCTGGGCGGGGCGCAATCCGGTGCGGCATCAGACCGGTTCAGGGTCATCGAACGGCCCGCGGATATTTCGATTTAAGGATCAGGCGGCACCGACCCGCCGAAGGCCCGGCAGACGGGCGTAAGGGATGCCTTCATGTCCAAGTTGTACTTCCGACCGATTGTGCAGGGCGACGC
>JBFIHV010000070.1:0-9685 GCA_041601595.1 Amylibacter sp.
CTGGATGCGGGGCAGGTACAGGCGTTTCTGACTGCTTATGGCAGCCCGCTGATCGCGCAGAGGTACGAGGCATTGCGCCCGGCCTATCACTACCGCATGGCGGCCTATTGCCTGTGGCGGATGGAGCAGGGCGCGCAGGATTACCGCGCGGCCTTCGAGGCGGAACGTGCTGCGCTAGGCTAGCTGCGCCAGCGCCACCACCGCGGCCCCGACGATGATCCCCAGCGCCAGATAGAGGATGCGTGTGCGGATGCGGACTTTTTCCGGCCGTTTGACGTCCGGCTCGGCGCTCTTGACCAGCAGGGCTTCGACCATCTGCGGCAGTTTCGGGCCGAAGCGGGCCAGGACCATCACGGTGCGCCCCATGTCGCGGGCGAAGGCGCGCGGGCCGAGGCTGTGGTGGATATAGCTTTCGACCTCGGGCTTGGCGACTTCCCAGATGTTCAGTTCCGGATCGAGCGAGCGTCCGACGCCCTCGACCACCACCATGGTGCGTTGCAGAAGGATCAGCTCGGTGCGGGTTTCCATGCCGAACCGCTCGGTCACGTCGAACAGGTGCGACAGCAGCCGCGCCATCGAGATATGCGTGGCGTCCTGCCCGAAGATAGGCTCGCCCACAGACCGCAGCGCCTGCGCGAAGGCGTCCACGTCCTGATCGGCGGGGACATAGCCCGCCTCGAAATGCACCTCGGCCACGCGGCGGTAGTCCTTGCGGATGAAGCCCATCAGGATCTCGGCATAGACGCGCCGCGTGTATTCGTCGATCCGGCCCATGATGCCGAAATCCAATGCGATCAGATCGCCGCTGTCCGAGACTTTCAGGTTGCCCTGATGCATGTCGGCGTGAAAGAACCCGTCGCGCAGGGCGTGGCGCAGGAACATCTTTATGATGCGCGCGCCCATGTCCTTCATGTCGACGCCGGATGCGCGCAGCGCCTCGACATCACCCAGCGGCAGGCCGTCTTCCCATTCCATGGTCATGATGCGGCGCGAGGACTGCTCCCAGTTGATCGCCGGGACCACGAAACCGTCGTCGTTCTTGGTATTGTCCAGGAATTCCGAGGCGGCGGAGGCCTCCATCCGCAGGTCCAGTTCGCCGCGCACGACGCTCTCGAAATGCTCGATCACATCGGTGGGGCGCAGCCGGCGCGAGGCGGGAGACAGCAGTTCGATCATCGTCGCGGCGAAATAGAAGGCGTCGACGTCCCTGCGGAAGTCCTTTTCGATATGCGGCCGCAGGATCTTGACGGCGACCTGCTTGCCGCTGGATTTCAGCCGGGCCTTGTGGACCTGCGCGATCGATGCGGCGGCGACGGGTTCGCTGAACTCGGAGTAAACCTCTTCGGCCGGTGCGCCCAGTTCCGATTTTATCGCGGCGCGGGCTTCGGCCATCGAAAAAGGCGGCAACCGGTCGCGCAGAACGCGCAGCTGGTGCGCCATTTCGGGTCCGACGACATCGGGGCGCGTCGACATCAGCTGGCCGAACTTGATATAGGCGGGGCCAAGCGCGGTGAGCGAGCGCAGCATCGGCGGCTGGGTCGGATCGCCCTTGAGCCCCAGCCATTTGAACGGCCAGCCGAGCACGCGGGCGGCGATACGGATGCTGGGGGGCGTGTTCAGCGCGGTCAGCGCGACGCCCATGGCGCCCGTCCGCTCGAAGGTGGCGCCGGTGCGGATCAGCCGCCAGATGTTATGGGGTCCGCGCAAGGCTCAGATCTTCCAGCCGGAGTGCAGACAGGCGATGCCCATCGACAGGTTGCGGTATTTGGCGTTCTTGAAACCCGCGTCGCGGATCATTTGCAGGAACGTGTCCTGATCGGGAAATTTGCGGATGCTTTCCACCAGGTACCGATAGCTGTCGGCGTCATTGGCGATCAGCTTGCCCAGCGGCGGGATGACATTGAAGGAATAGCGGTCATAGGCCCATTGCATCGCAGGATTGGGGATCTGGCTGAATTCCAGAACCATGATGCGGCCGCCCGGTTTCAGCACGCGGTAAGCCTCGTTCAATGCCTCTTGCGGGCGGGTGACGTTGCGGATGCCGAAGCTGATCGTGTAGACGTCGAAGGAATTGTCCTCGAACGGCAGGGCCATGGCGTCGCCGCAGACCCAGTCCAGCCGGTCGGCCATGTCCGCCGCCTCGGCGCGTTTGCGGCCTGCGTCCAGCATCGACTGCGTCATGTCGAACACCGTGGCATGCGCCTTGGGTGCGCGCTTGAGGAACCGGAAAGAGATGTCGCCGGTGCCGCCCGCCACATCCAGCAGCTTTTGGCCGTCGCGCGGCGCCAGCCAGTCCATCATCGCGTCTTTCCACAGCCGGTGGATGCCGAAGGACATGGCGTCGTTCATCACGTCGTATTTCGAGGCGACATTGGAGAACACGCCATGGACCATTCCGGCCTTGGCGTCTTCGTCGACCGTCTTGAAGCCGAAATGCGTGGTGCGGGTTTTCTTCGCGGACATGGGATTCACCGTTAACGTTCAACGTCTTCTATAGTAGGGAGGACGGGAAAGACAATTGCAACCGTCACCGAGGCGACAATGCGTATCATTATATCCATGGTCCGGCCACCGTCAGAGGCGTCCTGATGCCCGAACTGCCGGAAGTCGAAACCGTGCGCCGCGGGCTGGAACCGGCGATGGCGGGCCACGTGATCCTACGCGCCGAGGTGCGCCGGCCCGACCTGCGCTGGCCGTTTCCGCCGCGCATGGCGGAGCGTCTGACCGGCCAGCGGGTCGAGCGTCTGCGGCGGCGGTCGAAATACATCCTCGTCGATCTGTCCGGCGGCGAGACCCTGCTGATCCATCTGGGCATGTCGGGCCGGATGATGGTGTCGGGCGTTCCGCAGGCGCGCGGCGATGTGCTGGGGGATTTCCATCACCTGCACCCCGCGCCGGAAAAGCACGACCACGTGGTGCTGGACATGGAGGGCGGCGCGCGGATCACCTTCAACGACGCGCGGCGCTTCGGGGCGATGGATCTGGCGCCGACGGCAGAGGTCGAGGCGCACCGCTTTCTGGCCGGACTGGGGCCGGAGCCCTTGGGCAACGCGTTCGACGAGGCCTATCTGGCGGCGCGGTTCAAGGGCCGCAACACGCCGGTCAAATCGGCGCTGCTCGACCAGCGGATCGTGGCGGGTCTGGGTAATATCTATGTCTGCGAGGCGCTGTGGCGCACGGGCGTCTCTCCGCTGCGCAAGGCCGGCGCGCTGCCCAAGGCGCGGGTGGCGTCCCTGGTGCCCGCGATTCGCGCGGTGCTGACCGAAGCGATCGAGGCCGGCGGATCGTCGCTGCGCGACTATCGGCAGGCGGATGGCGAACTGGGTTATTTCCAGCACAGCTTCGCCGCCTATGGCCGCGAGGGAGAGCCCTGCCGCACGCCGGGATGCGGTGGAATCATCGCCCGTGTGGTGCAGTCGGGGCGGTCCAGTTTCTATTGTCCGGAATGCCAGAGGTAGGCTGATTCCGCAGATTCCGCGGGTACCGCGGCCGCGCGATGATGTCAGATAGGGTGACAGCGCGGATTTGTCGGTGGTTTCGGGCAAGAAAACCAGAAAACATTGCTTTGCCCCGTTGACTTACGTTCAAACGAGTCCTAGAACGCGCGCTCATCTTTCGGAAATCGAAGATCAAGGATTTATCATGGCTAACTCGCCACAGGCTAAGAAACGCGCGCGTCAGATCGAACGCCGCACCGAAGTAAACCGCGCACGCCGTTCGCGCATCCGGACCTTCCTGCGGAAGGTCGAGGACGCGATCACCGGTGGCGATCAGGCCGTTGCCGCGAACGCCTTCAAAGAGGCCCAGCCCGAAATTCAGCGCGGCGTCAGCAAGGGCATTCTGCACAAGAACACAGCCAGCCGCAAAATTTCGCGCCTGAGCGCCCGCATCAAGAGCATGGCCGGCTGACAAGGCCCAAGGCTTTGCGATTGCGTATTTGAACGAGGTCCCCAGGGGCCTCGTTTTCCATTTGTGCGGATTTTAAAGACTTCGTGACAGAAAAGTGAATGTTCTGTTTTTGGTCGGGTTGCCCGACTCACTTTGGCTGATTAACAAGGGCGGGTTCGCTACGGGAAACTCTGCGCCCGTGGCACTTCACAAGTTAAGCAAATGGAAAGACACGCCTGCAAAGATAGGCGTGTGCGACTGCATTTTTTGCTTTTATTGTGTATTTTCAGACATTTATGCAACAGCAGAGATTCGGGCGGACTAATTCCGAGTCAACAGAGAAGATATGTTGATGTGGCAAAAACCAGTTTGCTAATGTCTGCGGGTGATTCAATCAAAGAGGGAGAAAAGTGGTGCCGCCAGTAACCAATAAAGTCACCGAGGCGGGGCCACTGGATACCTGGGAAGCACTGCAGAACTCTCGTGACGCGGTGCTGGTCGATGTCCGGACAAGGCCTGAATGGGCCTATATCGGAACGGTCAACCTGGACGCGGTGGATCGCAAGCCCGTTCTGATCGAATGGCTGCGATATCCCGATATGTCGGTGAATCCGGCCTTTGCGACCGAACTGCTTGAACACCTGAACGGCGAGGTGCCGTCCAAAATCTATTTTCTTTGCAGGTCCGGGGTCAGGTCGCTGGCCGCAGCCTATAACGTCGCCGAGGTTTTCGGCGCGCAGGGATTTCAAACGGAATGCGTCAATATCCTCGAAGGCTTCGAGGGCGATCTTGATTCGGATCGTCATCGTGGCCGGGTGAACGGATGGAAAGTGCGCGGGCTGGCGTGGCGCCAGACATAAACGAACGTAGGGCAATATGAATACCGAATGCTGGACCAAGGTCCGACAGGAATTGTTGAGTGAAGTCGGCCAGGCCGCCTATAAAAACTGGATAGAGCCTCTGGACCTCGTCGGTCTGCGTGACGGCGTCGCGCAATTCGGCGCGCCCACCAGCTTTTTCGGGAACTGGGTCTCGCGCAACTATGGCGATTCGATCCGGTCGCATTTCGCGACCGAAGGCGTTTCCGTCGAGCGTCTGGAATTCGTCACCAGCGCCACGCCGAAACCGCAAGCCCGCAGCGAAAAGCGGGAACCGGCGAAAAAGCCGATGCCCTCGGTCATCCGGTCGGTTTCCGACGGGGGCGACCTGCCTGCCGCGCCGCTCGACAAGCGTTTCACCTTCGACAGTTTCGTGGTCGGCAAGCCCAACGAATTGGCCCATGCCGCGTCGCGCCGCGTCGCCAAGGGCGGGCCGGTGACGTTCAACCCGCTGTTCCTCTATGGCGGCGTCGGGCTTGGCAAGACCCACCTCATGCATGCCATCGCCTGGGAAATCCAGGCGCACACCCCCGAGGCGCGGGTTCTGTATCTGTCGGCGGAACAGTTCATGTACCGCTTCGTGCAGGCCTTGCGGTTCAAGGACACCATGAGCTTCAAGGAACTGTTCCGCTCCGTCGATGTTCTGATGGTCGACGACGTTCAGTTCATCGCCGGCAAGGACAGCACGCAGGACGAGTTTTTCCACACCTTCAACGCGCTCGTGGACCAGAACAAGCAGATCATCATTTCCGCCGACCGGGCGCCGGGCGAAATCGACGGACTGGAAGACCGGATCAAGTCCCGCCTGCAATGGGGGCTGGTCGTGGACCTGCACCCGACCGATTACGAGTTGCGGCTCGGCATCCTGCAATCCAAGGCCGAAGCGCAGGGCGCGCTCTATCCGGACGTATCGATCGCGAACGGCGTGCTGGAGTTTCTGGCGCACCGGATTTCCAATAATGTCCGCGTGCTGGAAGGCGCGCTGACCCGGCTTTACGCCTTCGCCTCGCTGGTCGGGCGCGAAGTGACGCTGGACGTGGCGCAGGAATGTCTGGCCGATATCCTGCGGGCCTCGGACCGCAAGGTGACGATCGACGAGATCATCCGCAAGGTGGCCGACCACTATAACCTGCGGATGACCGATATCCTCAGCCCGCGCCGGGCGCGGTCCGTCGCCCGCCCGCGTCAGGTGGCGATGTTCCTCGCCAAGACGCTGACCACCAAATCGCTGCCGGAAATCGGCCGCCGGTTCGGCGGGCGCGACCACACCACGGTGATCCACGCGGTGCGCCGGATCGAGGAACTGCGCACCCACGACAACCAGATCGCCGAGGATGTGGAACTGCTGCGCCGGATGCTGGAAGCCTGATTTTCCGCCGGCCCCCGAAAGCCCTGTGATCACCATGGCCGCGCCCGACCCGCGCGGCTGTTTTTTCTGTGTATTTAGCGTTGCAACGGCAGGGAAAACCCGTAGTGTATCCCTCCACGTGAACGAAGGAACGGGACCATGAAGGTAAGCATCGAAAGAAGTGCCCTCTTGAAGGCAATGTCACAGGCGCAGTCTGTCGTCGAGCGCCGGAACACCATTCCCATACTCGCCAATGTCCTGATCGAGGCCGAAGGCTCGGACATCAGTTTCCGCGCCACCGATCTGGATATCGAGGTCGTGGACAAGGTCGGCGGCATGGTCGAACGCGCCGGCGCCACCACCGTGGGCGCGCACACGCTGCACGAGATCGTCCGCAAGCTGCCCGACGGGTCCATGGTCGAACTGGCGGATGACGGAACCTCGGGGCGGCTGGACGTCAAGGCGGGCCGCTCCAACTTCTCGCTGGCGACGCTGCCGCGCGAGGATTTTCCGGTCATGGCCACATCCGAATACGACTGCAACTTCACCGCCGACGCGCCGGTTCTGCGCCGCCTGTTCGACAAGTCGAAATTCGCGATTTCCACCGAGGAAACCAGATATTACCTGAACGGCGTCTACATGCACGCGGCGGATGCCGAAAGCGGCCGGGTGCTGCGCTGCGTCGCCACCGACGGCCACCGTCTTGCCCGCATCGACGCCCCCCTGCCCGCCGGGGCCGAGGATCTGCCCGGCGTGATCGTGCCGCGCAAGACCGTCGGCGAGTTGCGCAAGCTGCTGGAAGACGACGACGCCAAGATCGCCGTTTCGGTGTCAGAGACCAAGATCCGCTTCGCCACGCCCGAGATCACGCTGACCTCCAAGGTGATCGACGGATCGTTTCCCGATTACACCCGTGTCATTCCCACCGGCAACACCCGCCGCCTGGAAGTGGACGCCGCCGAATTCGCCCAGGCCGTGGACCGCGTGTCCACCGTGTCGTCCGAACGGTCCCGCGCCGTGAAGCTGGCGATGGAGGACGACCGCCTGATCCTGTCGGTCAACGCCCCCGAAAGCGGCGCCGCGGACGAGGAACTGGCCGTCGCCTATTCCGACGAGCGGCTGGAGATCGGGTTCAACGCCAAATACCTGCTGGAAATCGCCGGACAGGTGGATCGCGAAAACGCGGTGTTCCTGTTCAACTCTTCCGGCGATCCGACGCTGATGCGCGAAGGCAACGACGAAACCGCCGTGTATGTCGTGATGCCGATGCGGGTGTGATTTGCCCGCGCTCGCTATTCGCAGGCTGACACTCTCGCATTTCCGGTCTTACAAGCTCGCGCGTCTGGAAACGGACGGCCGTCCCGTGGCGATATTCGGGCCGAACGGGGCGGGAAAGACGAATATCCTCGAAGCGATCTCGATGCTGTCGCCCGGGCGCGGATTGCGCCGGGCGCAGATCGACGAGATTACCCGCGCGCCCGAAGCGCTCGGCTGGAAAGTGACCGCCGAACTGCAAAGCCTCGGCCGGATGCACGAGGTCGAGACCGCCTATACCGGCAGCGGTTCGCGCAGCGTCCTGATCGATGAAAAGGCCGCGCCGCAGGTCGCGCTGGGCCGGCTGGCGCGGATCGTCTGGCTGGTGCCGGTGATGGACCGCCTGTGGGTCGAGGGCGCGGAAGGCCGCCGCCGGTTTCTGGACCGCATGGCGATGAGTTTCTTTCCGGCCCATGCCGAGGCCGCGCTGACCTATGAAAAGACCATGCGCGAGCGCAACCGGATGCTGAAGGACGGCATCACGGACCCGGCATGGTACGACGCGGTCGAGGCCCAGATGGCGGAGGCCGGGGCTGACGTGGAACGCAACCGTCTGTCCACGCTCGACCGGCTCGAAGCGGCGCAGGGCGACGGCGGATCGTCCTTTCCGGCAGGCGACCTGTTCCTGTGCGGCGCCGAGGACTCGGAGGTGATCCTCGACCGGCAGGACCTGCAGGAGGCTTTCCGCGACGGCAGGCGCCGCGACATGGCGGCGGGGCGGACGCTCGCCGGTCCGCACCGCGACGACCTGCGCGCGGTCTATCGCGCCAAGGGGGTCGATGCCCGGCAATGTTCGACCGGTGAACAGAAGGCGCTGCTGATCTCGCTTATCCTCGCGAATTCCCGCGCCGTGGCGCAGGATTTCGGCGCGCCGCCGATCCTGCTGCTGGACGAGGTCTCGGCCCATCTGGACGCCGACCGGCGCGCCGCGCTTTATGACGAGATCTGCGGGCTGGGCGCGCAGGCATGGATGACCGGCACCGGGGCAGAGTTATTCGAGGAACTGGGCGACCGCGCCAACCGTCTGTCGGTGACGGAGCATGGCGGCGCATCCGTGATCGCGGCGGCCTGACCGGCCCGGAGCCCGGCAATCCGGCGGAAACAGATTCAGTCTTGTTCAATATTTGCAAACGTGCGAGCCTGACCTTCGGAGGAACTTGCGATGGAATCGCAGAGGGTTACACTGATTACACTGGCCGTCGCCGACATCGGGAAATCCCGCAGCTTCTACAAAAAGCTGGGATGGAAAGAGGCGGAAGGCGGCAGCGACAAGATCGCTTTCTACAGGTTGAGCGGCCAGTATCTGGCGCTTTATGACCGCGGTTCCCTCGTGGCCGACCTCGGAATTCCGATCAAGCAGCGTGCGACGGGCGCGATTTCCCTGTCCACCAACTACCCGACCGAGGCAGAGGTGGATGCCGCCTATGCCGCCGCCGACAAGGCCGGAGCCCTGCTGATGGTCACGCCCGCCAAGACCGAGTGGGGCGGCTATTCCGGCAGCTATGCCGACCCGGACGGTCACCTCTGGGAAGTGGCGTGCAATCCGTTCTGGCCGCTGTACGAACACGGCGCCGTGGCGGGCTGAGGCCGGGCATATTGCCACGATCCGGTGTTTCGGCTAAGGCCGTTGAATGACGGTCACATTCACTCAATTGCTGCTCTACGCCAGTGCGCTGCTGATCCTGTTCCTGACGCCGGGACCGGTGTGGGTGGCGCTGATCGCGCGGTCGATTTCCGGCGGATTCCACGCCGCATGGCCGCTGGCGCTGGGCGTGGCGGTGGGCGACGCCATGTGGCCGCTGGCGGCGATTTTCGGGGTCAGCTACCTGGTGGCGCTCTATGCCGATTTCCTGACGATCCTGCGCTATTTCGGGGCGCTGATCTTTCTGGTCATGGGGGCGATGCTGATCTGGAAACCGGTCAGGACCCTGCGCGCCGACAGCCGGCTGACCGCGCCCGGCCTCTGGGCCGGATTCCTGGCGGGCCTGATGGTGATCATCGGCAATCCCAAGGCGATCCTGTTCTATCTGGGCGTGCTGCCCGGGTTCTTTGATTTCGGAGTGCTGAACCGGTTCGATGTGGCCGCGATCTGCGTCACCTCGCTGGCGGTTCCCTTGCTCGGCAACGTGGTATTCGCGTTTTTCGTCGACAAGGTGCGGGTCCTTCTGACCACTCCGGGCGCGATCCGGAAAATGAATATCGGTGCCGGTGCCGCGCTGATCCTGGTCGGGCTGGTCATCGCCTTGAGCTGACACAA
>JBFIHV010000071.1:0-9488 GCA_041601595.1 Amylibacter sp.
CGCATGGCGGCCAGAGCCTGCTCGTGCCGGTCGGGCAGGTTGTAGGTGCCCACACGCCCGCAAACCACGCGCAGCGAAGGCCCGACGCGAAGCCAGAGCATGCTGGCAATATCGAGCAGAATGCGGGCTTCGGAGTGGTTATACAGGGCGAAATGAAACTTGTGATTCTGCAGCAGATACCCGTGCACGTCACCGTTATAGATCGCCTCGTTCAGGGCCTGATCGATCGCTTCAAGCTCATCAATATCTTTGTTATTCAAGTTATTAAGAGAAATTCTGGCAAGCTCCGGCTCTATGCTGAGTCGCGCGAATTCCAGTTCCCCATGTTGCGCCTGCGTCAGTTCCGGCACGCATACCCGGCGGTTTCCGAGAAATTCCAGCGCTCCCTCGGCCGTAAGGCGCCGGATCGCTTCGCGGATCGGGGTCACGCCCGCGCTTAAAAGACTTGCAAGCCCCTGGATCGTCACCGCCTGGCCGGGAGCCAGATCTCCGAACAGTATCATGTCGCGAATCTGTTGGTATGTAACCTCGTGGTTCGGAATTTTCCGGATATTGCTGTTCAATGTCGTTGTTTCCCGGCTGCTGAATATTGAGGCAGAAGCCATTTTCTGGTTGGTAAAATTAGTCAAAAAGACACCTGATTCAAAGAAGTGTATTGAGTTGTAGCAAATTATTTGATCAAATGCCATCTTAAGAACAATAATCAATCCTTTTAATCACGGGAGATCAAGAAGTGAAAAATACTGGAGTATTAGCTGCCTCATTCGTGGCCCTGCTCGCCGGCGGCGCGCTGGCCGAGGAAGTCCGCGTCTATAACTGGTCGGACTATATCGACGAAGCCCTTCTCGAGAAGTTCGAGGCCGAGACCGGAATTGACCTGATCTACGACGTTTTTGACTCGAACGAAGTGCTCGAGACAAAGCTCCTCGCGGGCGGTAGCGGTTATGATGTCGTCGTGCCCTCCGGTACCTTCCTGCAGCGGCAGATTACCGCCGGTGTTTTCCAGAAGCTCGATCCCGCGCAGTTGCCGAACCTGTCCAACCTCTGGGACGTTGTTAAGGACAGGACCGAGAAATACGACCCCGGTAACGCCTATTCGATCAACTACATGTGGGGCACGACCGGCATGGGCGTGAACATCAACAAGGTTCAGGAGGTTCTGGGCGACGACGCGCCCGTGAATTCGCTCGACCTGGTGTTCAACCCCGAGAACATGAAAAAGCTGGCGGAATGCGGCGTTCACTTCCTTGACGCGCCGATCGAGATCATTCCCGCCGCGCTCAACTATATCGGCGAGGATCCGGACAGCCAGGACACCGACGTCATCGCCAAGGTGGAACCTGTCCTGACTGCGGTCGGCCCCTATGTCCAGAAGTTCCATAGCTCCGAATATATCAACGCGCTTGCGAACGGCGACATCTGCGTCGCATTCGGCTGGTCCGGCGATATTCTTCAGGCACGTGACCGTGCGGCAGAGGCCGAAAATGGCGTGGAGATCGAGTACTATGCGCCGAAAGAGGGGGCCCTGATGTGGTTCGACCAGATGGCGATCCCGGCGGACGCGCCAAACCCGTCCGGTGCGCACAAGTTCCTGAATTTCATCCTGGACGCGCAGAACATGGCCGATGCGTCAAACTACGTGTACTACGCCAACGGTAACCTTGCGTCGCAGGAGTTCCTGTCCGAGGATGTAATCGGCGACACCGCGATCTATCCGGATGCCGAGACCATGTCGCATCTGTACACGACGACACCTTATGATCAGAAAACGCAGCGTTTCGTCACGCGTCTGTGGACCAAGGTGAAATCCGGAACCTGATCCGGACACAATAATTGAAAATGCCCCGCGCCGTGTAGCGGCGCGGGGTTTTCTGCCAGATGGACAGAGGGTAGCATGGCGCAGCAAAAGAGCCAGACGATTTTCGCCCCTTGGGACGATCCCGATCAAAAGCCGATCATTCAGTTCAAATCCGTTACCAAGCGGTTCGGGTCCTTTACTGCCATAGACAATATCGACCTCGATATATTTGAACGCGAGTTCTTTGCGCTTCTCGGGCCTTCGGGTTGCGGCAAGACGACTCTGATGCGCATGCTGGCAGGTTTCGAGGCGCCCAGCGAGGGCACGATCCTGCTCGACGGCAAGGACATCGCGCGGGTTCCGCCGAACAAGCGCGCGGTGAACATGATGTTCCAGTCCTATGCGCTGTTTCCCCATCTGACGGTCTATGACAATATCGCGTTCGGCCTGAAACGCTCCGACATGCCGAAATCGGAGATCGCCGGCCGCGTCGAGGAAATGCTGTCGCTGGTCAAGCTGAACAAGTTCGCGGCGCGCAAGCCGCACCAGATTTCCGGTGGCCAACGGCAGCGGGTCGCGCTGGCCCGATCTCTCGCCAAGGCGCCGAAGCTGCTGCTGCTGGACGAACCGCTCGGGGCGCTGGACAAGAAGCTGAGGCAGGAAACCCAGTTCGAACTGATGGACATTCAGGAAAAGACCGGAACCACTTTCGTTATCGTGACCCATGATCAGGAAGAGGCAATGACCGTCGCCAGCCGGGTTGCCGTCATGGACGAGGGCAGGCTGGTGCAGGTTGCGACCCCCGCACAGATTTATGAAATGCCGAACTCGGTCTATGTCGCGGACTTCATCGGCGAGGTGAAGATCATAGAGGGCACGGCGACGCCGCTGGGCGATGACCGTTACGAAATCCGCTGGGCGGAGGGGGAGCCGCCGATCCGCGCTGCTTCCAGCACACCGTTGAACGCCGGTACCCGCGTGTTCTACGCCATCAGGCCCGAGAAAGTGGCGATCACCGCCGACCGTCCCAAGGAAGTGGCAAATGCGGTCAAGGGCCGTATCCACGATATCGCCTATCTGGGCAATATTTCGACCTATCATGTCGAGTTGAAGGACGGGCAGTTCATCAAGGCCCAGACCGCCAACAACCGGCGGATCGCGCGGCGCAGTTTTACATGGGACGACACGGTTTGGCTGTCATGGACCGACACCGCCGGCGTTGTCCTGACAAGTTGAGCGGGAGGGGCCCCTTATGAACTTTCGCAGACTGTTTCTGATCGCGGTGCCCTACCTCTGGCTCGGGGCGCTGTTCCTCGTGCCTTTCATCATCGTCCTGAAAATCTCTCTGTCCGATGCGGCGATTTCGATCCCGCCCTACGCGCCGACGCTGGATATTTCCGGCGGCTGGGAGGCGATCAAGGAATTCTTCTCCGGTCTGGATATCGAGAACTACGTCTTTTTGACCGAGGATGACCTCTATTGGAAGGCCTACGCTTCCAGCCTCAAGATCGCCATCATTTCGACGCTGGCGACTCTGCTGGTCGGATTCCCGGTCGCTTACGGGATGGCGCGCGCGCCCGACGAATGGCGTCCGACGCTGATTATGCTGGTGATCCTGCCTTTCTGGACCAGTTTCCTGATCCGTGTATACGCCTGGATCGGCATCCTCAGCACCGAAGGTTTCCTGAACCAGTTCCTGATGTGGATCGGAGTGATCAACGAACCGCTGTCGATCATGAACACCGAACTGGCGGTCTATATCGGCATCGTCTACACCTATCTGCCGTTCATGGTTCTGCCGATCTATTCCACGCTGGACAAGATGGATGCATCGCTGCTGGAGGCTGCCGAAGACCTGGGCTGTACACGCACCTCGTCCTTCTGGCTGGTGACGGTGCCACTGTCCCGTCCGGGCGTGATCGCGGGTTGCTTTCTGGTGTTCATTCCGGCGCTGGGCGAGTTCGTGATCCCGTCGCTGCTGGGCGGGTCGCAGACGCTGATGATCGGTAAGGTCTTGTGGGAGGAGTTCTTCAACAACCGCGACTGGCCGGTGGCGTCCGCCGTAGCGGTCATCCTGCTGTTGCTGCTGATCATCCCGATCATCCTGTTCCAGCGCAACGAAGAAAAGAACAAGGAGCTTGAGCTATGAACCGCAGGTTCTCCTGGTTCAACGCAACCTCGCTGACGCTCGGATTTGCGTTCCTGTATATTCCGATCATCATCCTCGTGATCTACAGCTTCAATGAATCCAAGCTGGTCACGGTCTGGGCCGGTTTTTCGACCAAATGGTATGGCGAACTGATCCGGAACACGGCCTTTCTGGATGCCGCCAAGGTGACACTGCAGGTGGCGGTGCTTTCCTCCACCTTCGCCACCGTGCTGGGCACGATGGCGGCCTATGTCATGGTGCGCGGCGGGCGGTTCATGGGGCGCACGCTGTTTACCGGCATGATCTACGCGCCGCTGGTGATGCCGGAAGTGATAACCGGCCTTTCGCTGCTGCTGCTGTTCATCTCGATCGGGCTGGACCGGGGCGTCATCACGATCGTTCTGGCGCATACCACCTTTGCCCTGTGTTACGTTTCGGTCGTTGTTTCGTCGCGGCTCGTGACCTTCGACCGGTCGATAGAAGAGGCCGCGCTGGATCTGGGATGCACGCCGTTCGATGCCTTCCGCAGCGTCACACTGCCCATCATCGCGCCCGCCGTCATTTCCGGCTGGCTGCTGGCTTTTACCCTGTCACTGGACGATCTGGTGATAGCATCTTTCACATCGGGGCCGTCGTCGACGACCCTGCCCATAAAAATCTTCAGCGCCGTGCGGCTGGGGGTCAGCCCGGAGATCAACGCGCTGTCCACGATTATGATATCAATCGTGACAGTAGGCGTGCTAACGACATCGCTGATCTCTAAACGGTCGATCACCCGCCGCAGGGACGAAGAGCAGAAAGCAGACCAATGAAATCCGCCTTTTTAAAAGAGTATGAAAGTTATTGCGCCGAGTTCGGCACACCTGACCGCATCGAGCTGATGCTGGGCGATATCAACTCGATCCTGCGTGGAAAGTGGCTGCCCGGCGACCATCCGGAGAAGCTGGCGAACGGATCGGTGCGCCTGCCGCTGTCGACCTATGCGCCGAACATTCTGGGCGAGGAAGTCAACGAGACCGGTTTCGGCAGCGAAACCGGTGATCCAGACGGCACGCTGGTTCCGATCGCCGAGACCCTGCGCCCGGTTCCATGGGCCGAAGGCAATGTCGCGCAGGTTCAGGTCGGCATGGTGGACGAAGAGGACCCGTCTGGCGAGGTCAGTATCCTTGATCCGCGCAAACAGTTGGAAAATGTCCTGAAACGCTTTGCCGCGCGCGGATTGCGTCCCGTGGTGGCGACGGAACTGGAATTCTATATCATCCAGCCGCGCGAAACCGAAACCGACGCTCCGATGCCGCCGGACCGGTCGCCGGTGGCGCAGAACTACGATCTCGAGTCACTGGGCAGATTCGAGGATATCCTGAGCGAGATTCTGGATGTCGCAAAAGCACAGGGCATGGCCACCGATACGCTGATCGCGGAATACGGTCCCGGTCAGTTCGAGGTCAATTTTCACCACACCGAGGACGTGCTTGATGCCGGGGACACCGCGATGATGTTCCGGCGACTGGTGCGCGGCGTCGTGGGCAGCCACGGGCTGGAGGCGACCTTCATGGCCAAGCCTTATGCCGACCAGCCCGGGAACGGCATGCACATTCACGCCAGCCTTATCGACGAGGCCGGCAACAATGTTTTCAGTGGCGATTCGGAGGAGGAACTGTCCGAAAACCTGTGGTCCGCGGTCAGCGGCGTGCTGCACACGATGCGCGAGATGCAGGCGATCTTTGCGCCGCACATGAATTCCTACAGGCGTTTCCAACCCGGGAATTTCGCGCCTTCCTCGCCGAACTGGGGATATGACCATCGCGGAGCGTCGATCCGTCTGCCCGACACGGTCGGCCCGGGTGCGCGGTTGGAGCACCGCATCTGCGGGGCCGACGTGAACCCCTATCTGGCGCTGGCCGCGGTTCTGGGCGGCATCCTGTACGGGCTGGATCACAAACCCGATCTGCCTCTGCCGGTCGATCATCCCGATGCGGTCGAGGCAGCGCCCCTGACGCATGACTGGATCACCTCCGTACAGGCGTTTGAAAAATCGGAGTTCGCGAAATATCTGTTCGGAGAGGTCTTCTGCAAGGTTTATACCGAGGTCCGCAAGAACGAGATCGGAATCCTGACGACGGTTATCACACCCGAGGAATACCGTGCTTATCTGGGGCGTCTGTGACGCCGACGCCGGCATTGTTCAGAGAGATACAAGTATGAGTAAAAAAAGCAAGTTGCGGGTTGGCATCCTCGAAACGGGGCGTCCTCCGGAAGAGTTGGGCGGCGCGTTCGGGGATTACCCCGAAATGGTGCGCAATTGGCTGGCTCCGCTGGAGGCGGAGTTCACCAGCTACGCGGTTCTGGACGGGGAATTGCCCGACGATCCGACGTCCTGCGACCTGTGGGTGATAACCGGATCGAAGTTCGCGGTATACGAAGACCACCCGTGGATCGCGCCGCTCGAGGCGTTCGTCCGGTCGGTTCGCGATGCCCGCGGCAAGATGGTCGGCATCTGCTTCGGCCACCAGATCATCGCGCAGGCGCTGGGCGGCAAAGTGACGAAGTCCGACAAAGGCTGGGGCCTCGGCGTCATCGAATATTCCACCGGAGACTGGCCCGAGGAACTGGGTGAAAAACCCGACAATATCGCGATCCAGTCCTATCATCAGGACCAGATAGTGACGCCTCCGGAAGGCGCAAAACGGATCGCGTCGTCCGATTTCTGCGAGAATGCCGCGCTGTGGTATCCCGGCTTTGCCCTGACCGTGCAGGGCCATCCCGAGTTCACACCGCCCTATCTGAGCGTCCTGATGGACCTGCGCCGCGGCACGATCCTGACGGACGAGGACGTGGAGAAGGGGAAACGCAACCTGAAGCGGAAGGCCAGGCCGGAAACGCTCGCCGATCTGATCCGCGACAAGCTGGAAGATATCTGATCGACGGCGGAAGTCAGGCGTTCGGGTTGACCGTGACGGCTTTCAACTCGATTTCCGGATTGGAGATATCCTCGGGCGTGGGCGACTGTCCCGCCTCGATCCAGCGTTTTCCGGTCATATAGGCGCGGGGGTCGTTCATCGCGTCCACGGCCAGCAACTCCGGGCCGAGGAAATACCAGACCGACTGCGATCCGGGCCGCTCGCCCATGCGCACGACAGTCTTGTCATAGCCTGCGTTCAGGCCCGCGATTTGCAGCTTCACATCATACTGGTCGGACCAGAACCACGGTTTTGCCTGATAGGTAACCGGCTTCCCAAGCATCGCTTCGGCGACGACCCCGGCTTGGTCAATGGCGTTCGGCACGCTTTCCAGCCGGATGCGTTTGCCGCGATAAGGAAAGGAGCAGCAGTCGCCGGCCGCATAGATGTCTGGGTCGGATGTCTGTCCGCTTTCGTTCACTGCGATGCCGTTGTCGATTTTCAGCCCTGCCTGTTCAGCCAGCGCCGTGGCGGGCTGAATGCCGATGCCGACGATCACGAAATCGACCGCCAGTTCCGTCCCGTCGGACAGGACCGCCCCGCTGACCGTGCCCTCGCCCGTCAGGTGGTCCAACCCGACGCCTTCCAGTATCGCGACGCCGTTGCCCTTGTGCAGCTTGCGGAAATAGTCGGAAGTCTGGGGCGCGGCCACGCGCTGAAGGATGCGGTCCGCCATTTCGACCAGCGTCACATGCAGGCCCTTGGTCGCCGCCACGGCCGCCGCCTCCAGCCCGATATAGCCGCCGCCGATGATCAGGACCTGACCGCCGTCGGCGAAGGAAGGCGCCATGGCGTCGACATCCGCCAAGCTGCGGACCGCGAAGACTTTTTTCAGGGTTCCGCCCAGTTTCGCGGGCAGCAGGCGCGGCACGGACCCTGTGGTCAGCGCCAGCTTGTCGTAGGAGATCGTCGCGCCGTCCGACAAGGTCACGACCTTTGCCTTACGGTCAATGCCGGTAGCCTTCCGTCCGAGAATGCGGTCGATCCGGTTCTCGTCGTAAAAACTCTGGGGCCGCAGGTGCAGGCGCTCCTGCTCCATTTCGCCCAGCAGGTATTTTTTCGACAGAGGAGGGCGCTGATAGGGCAGGTGCGGCTCCTCGCCTATCAGGGTGATCGTACCCTCATAGCCATTCGCGCGCAGTTTTTCGACCAGCGTTGCACCCGCCTGACCGGCGCCTATCACGACGATACCGCCCATGGTTCAGCCTCCTTCGAATTTTCGTCCCGACAGTAGAACAGTAGTGCGGGATGCGAAAGCCGGAATGCGGGCTTGTAACTCGGGATTGAAAGCGTCGTGACGATCGGGCCCATCAAGGCATACGGAACCGATCGCTTCCAGCGGCGCCATCACGTCGGTTTTGCGCCATTACCAGCGGCCACTGGCCCCTCCGCCGTCTGATCGACCACCGCCGAAGGATCCGGAACCGGTGGAAAGCCTCTTGCGCGGCAAGCTGCGGCGGGTTTCCCGGCGGTAATCGCAGTTGCCGCACCAGAGCGTGCGCTCTTCCATCCCTTCGGACTCGAGATCAGGGTCCTTTTTCGACCTTCGTTGCACCGACAGGAACCGTTGTCCGCAGCTCGGGCAGCGACGAAGGCCTTGCGCCGCATCCTGAAGCCGGTTGCGAAATGCCAGAGACCCGATCAGGACTGCTGCCAGACCAAAAACCAACAAGCCCTTGTTGGTACTGAACCAGTTTTGGTTCTTGATAGGTTGGTCCACGAACGCAAAGTCGGTGCGTTTGATGATTTCCAGAACGCCCGCCTCAATACCCGCAGAAAAGTCTCCGGACCTGAAATGGGGGATTATTGTATGGTCAATCACCGTCTTCATCCGGTCGTCGTAGACCGGCGTGTAGCCAGCGCCGAGTTCGACGCGGGTTTCCCTGTCGTCGCGGGACACCAGGAACAGGATGCCGTCGTTGCGGTCCGGATCGCCGATCGCCCAGTCGTTGAACAGGCCGGTGGCGAAAGCTTCGAGAGACGCTTCGCCGCCGTATCTAGCGCGGCTTTCGATGGTGACGACCGCCATTTCCGTTCCGCGATCCTGCCGCAAGCCGCGCAGTTCTGCGGTTATTCTGGCCTCGGTCCTGGAGTCGATCAGGTCGGCGTGGTCGCTGACAAAGGGCGTGACGGGTGCCGGGAAATCCTGTGCATGTCCTGCATCAAGGGCGAGAAGAAAGGCAATAAAAACATAACGTAACATCTTCATCCTAAAGTCGCTTGTGAAGTTTTGCGCCAAGTTCCCTGGCGACATCGTAGACCATCATCACGTCCTCCCGTGTGCAGTCGAACTGTCCGACCTGCATGCGTATGACGAACTTTCCCTGATGTTGGGTCTGGGTCAGGTATATCCGCCCGTCATCGTTGATCGCCTGAAGCAGCGCCGAGGTGAATTCGTCGGCGTCCTTGCCCTTCGGCGTGAACTGGAAGGTAAACAGCGAGAAATGGCAGGGGGTCACCACGGTGAACGCCGGATCGTGGCGGAATTTGGCCTCCAGTTCTGCCGCCCAGTCGATGTGATTGCGGATGCGCCTGCGCAGGCCGTCCAGCCCGTAGGCGCGGATCAGGAACCAGATTTTCA
>JBFIHV010000072.1:0-9385 GCA_041601595.1 Amylibacter sp.
CGCGATGCGGCGGCGCGGCATCCGGACCTGCCGGTCTATCTGCAACCGGGCAATCACACGCCGCCGCCGGCGCATGCCGATGACGCGCCGGTGGATCAGGCAGGGCTGACGGAGAAAATGCTGTGGCTGGTGGCCTGTGTTACCAAGGACCGCTGGTTCGAGGCGCGTGTTCTGCCACAGCTGCATGTCCTTCTCTGGGGCAACAAACGTGGAGTCTAACTCTTAAAGGCTGGAAATCATGACAGACGAAACAATCTATAGCAATCTCAAGCAGCTGGGCGGCGCGACGGCCCTGCCGGCCAACCCTGACGAAGCCGAACTGGAAAGGGTGCAAAACCCGCAGGAAGGCACCGCCTATTGCGTGCGCTTCACGGCTCCGGAATTCACATCGCTCTGCCCGATGACCGGCCAGCCCGATTTCGCGCATCTTGTGATCGACTACGTACCGAACAAGTGGCTGGTGGAAAGCAAGTCGCTGAAACTGTATCTGGGCAGCTTCCGCAACCACGGCGCCTTTCACGAGGACTGCACGGTTTCGATCGCAAATCGTCTGGTGGAATTTCTGGAGCCTCAGTGGCTGCGCATCGGCGGATACTGGTATCCGCGCGGCGGCATTCCAATCGACGTTTTCTTCCAGACCGGCCCAGCGCCCGAAGCTGTCTGGATACCGGATCAGGGCGTGCCGCCCTATCGCGGCCGCGGTTAGGGCAACGGCAAACGCCCTGCCCGCTTTCACGGACAGGGCGTTCGACTAATTTGCGTGTAAGCCGCGTCAGGTGGGTTTGATGCCCCGCAGGCGCTCCGACCGGCGGCGCAGCAGTTCGACCACTGTCAGCAACATGATCGAGATCGCCACGAGGATCGTCGCAACCGCCAGAATGGTCGGGCTGATCTGTTCGCGCAGGCCGGTGAACATCTGCCAAGGCAGCGTTTTCTGGCCCGACGAACCGACGAACAGCACGACGACCACCTCGTCAAAAGAGGTGATGAAGGCGAACAGGCCGCCGGATATGACACCGGGCAGGATCAGCGGCATCTGCACCCTGAAAAACGTCGTGACAGGCCCTGCCCCCATATTCGCGGCCGCGCGTGTCAGGCTGCGGTCGAAACCGACCAATGTCGCCGTCACCGTGATGATCACGAAGGGAATGCCCAGCGCCGCGTGCGCCAGAACGACGCCGACATAGGTCCCCTGAAGGCCGACGCGGGAATAGAAGAAATACATCCCCGCCGCCGAGATGATCAGCGGAACGATCATCGGTGAAATCAGGATGGCCATGATCGCGCGCCGGAACGGCACATGGTCCTGGCTCAGGCCGATGGCTGCCAGCGTCCCGAACCCGACCGACAGAACTGTTGCCGCCGGCGCAATGCGCAAGGAGTTGTACAGAGCATTCTGCCAGTCGGAATTGGTGAAGAAGTCCCGGTAATGCTTCAACGAGTAGCCTTCGGGATCGAAGGCCAGCATCTTCTGCGTGAAGGTGAAAAAATCCTCTGCGTTGAAACTCAACGGGATGATGACGACAATCGGCGCGATCAGGAAAAAGAAGATCAGACCGCAGATCACCCGAAAGGCGTAGAACCAGATTGTCTGACCTAAGGTCGCATATGGTGGAAGCTTGTCCATTTGATCACCCCAGTTTCACGTTGTCGATGCCGACGATCTTGTCGTAAGCCCAGTAGAGAATAAGAACCGCCGCCAGCAGAATGGTCCCGAGCGCGGCGCCGAGGCCCCAGTTCAGAGAGCTGGAAATATGATAAGCGATCCGGTTCGAGATAAAGACACCCTTGGTGCCGCCGACCAGTTCAGGCGTGATGTAGTACCCGATCGATAGGATGAACACGAGGATGCACCCCGCCCCGATCCCCGGTATCGACTGCGGGAAATAGACCCGCCAAAAGGCCGTCCAGTTCGTGGCCCCAAGTGATTTGGCGGCCCGGACGTAGGTCACGGGAATGGTCTGCATCACGGAATACAGCGGCAGGATCATGAACGGCAGCAGAATGTGCGTCATCGCCACGATCGTGCCGAACTGGTTGTTGATCATCACCAGTCGATTGGCGTCATCGACAAGGCCGATCCATACCAGAATATCGTTTATGACCCCCTGTTGCTGTAACAGGATCTTCCAAGCGGAGGTTCGCACCAGAAGCGACGTCCAGAACGGAAGCAGGACCAGTATCAGCAGAAGGTTCGACGTCTTGGTTGGCAGGTTCGCCAGCAGAAAAGCGATCGGATAGCCGAGCAAGACACAACTGAACATGATCGTAAGTGACATGAAAATCGTTCGCTGGAACAGGGTTATGTAAATCCGCTGGTCTTCGTCGCGCTTCTCGATACCGTCGGGGGTTTTTTGCAGGTCGACAGAATTCAGGAAATAACCGCTGGTATATTTCTTTGAGAATACCTTGATTGTTTCCCATACATCGGGATCGCCCCAGCCCTTGTCGATATCGATGTAGGCCTCTCGAAAGTCGACCACCGGCAGCGTGTCGAGGTTGTCCGCCAGCGTCCGAAGCTGTTCGGCCCCTGGGCCGCTATAGCCCGCCGCGCGCGACGCCGCGCCTTCCTGCAAGTCCAGCGCAAGTGCGGCATGGACCGCTTCCCACGGCTCCTCTTCGGCAACGACTTTACCATCAACCTGATTGGTGAAGATCGCGAAGGCGGTGTATTCACGGGCCGTGCGTGGCAGAAGTTCCGAAATCTCGACCCCTGGAACGAAGCCGATATCGCCGTTCATGTTCTCTCTGGTCAACTTGGCCAGCCGAGAGCGCTGCTCTTTCAGCAGGTCCGAATTGCCCGCGTCCGAACCGGACATTAATTCATGCCAGAAGGCGGCATCGTCCCAGCTTTTGTCCAGATCCTCCATCGGATCCTTGAACTGCTTTCCAATGTCGTCCATTCTGCGTCCGGTCGAGCGGAACGTCGACGAAATGCCGGTCTTCTCGTAGTTCAGGCGGGAGCCCAACCGAGTGTGCTGCTTGGCCTCGGCCGCCAGAAAGAGGTCGAAAAAGAATTCGCGATAGACCTGCTCGGGCGGAAGGTCCTGTTCGTCGGGATTCCAATCCTCCAGAGCCTGGACAGAGCGAGGAATTGTATCCTGGACAATACCGTTTTCAACGGAACGGAACAGCATGTCCGCGATAGGCGCGATAAATGTAATCAGGACAAAAATCAGAAGCGGCGCGATCAGCATCAGAGCTCTTAGCTTTTCCCGCCTCAAGGCCTTCGCCAGGCTTCGTTTCAGCGGCACGCCATCGGCAGAAAGGACGGGTCCGTTATTCGTTGCGTCGCTCATGATTTCTTTCCCCGTTAATATCATTTTCCGGCATTTCCTGCCGATTATATGGAGAGCGCCCCGTCAGGGCGCCCTCCGTTTTCTCGATATGATTACTGGGCGAGCCAGGCCTGGAATTTCGCATCCAGATCGTCACGGTAATCAGCCCACCACTCGTAGTTGTAGAGGAAGGCGTTTTCGGTGACGTTGTTGGGGTCGGTCGGCATATGGGGTGCCATCTCGATACCGAGATCGGCATGCTGTCCGACCAGTGGGGCCGAAGATTTTCGTGCAGGACCGTAAGAGATGTATTTCGCCTGGTCAGCAAGACGCTGGGTGTCAGTTGCGAAGTATACATAGTCCAGAGCGCGTTTCAGACGGTCTTCGGGCAGACCGGCAGGAATGATCCAGCCGTCAAGGTCGAAGGCTTGTCCATCCCACAGCATTGCGATCGGCTGGTTCTGTTCCGCGATTGCCGAGAACAGGCGGCCGTTATAAGTCGAACCAATCACGACCTCGCCGTCTGCAAGCGCCTGGATAGGTTCGGCTGCTGCAGACCACCAAACGGTCTGATCCTTGATCGTATCCAGCTTGGCAAATGCGCGTGCCTGACCTTCGTCCGTTTCCAGAACGTCATAGACGTCTTCCTTGGCAACGCCGTCACACATCAGCGCCCATTCCATGTTGTTGATCGGGCGCTTTTCAAGCGCACGTTTGCCCGGATATGCTTCCAGATCAAACAAGGCGCACATGCTGGTCGGAGGAGTGTCTCCAACAAGATCGGTGCGATAGCCCATGGTCGTCGAATAAACGATCTGCGGAATGAAGCAGTCGGAAATAATCATGTCGCCGAAATCTTCAGAGGCGGGCGTGCCATCCGGCGCCGGTGCCAGCATCTCGTCAAAATCGATTTCCATGGCGAGACCCTCGTCACAAAGACGGATTGCACTCTCGCCGGTCACGTCGACCACATCCCAGGTAATATTACCGGTTTCATTCATCGCCCGCAGCTTTGCGACCGCTTCCGGCGAGCTTTCATCGTTGATGATGTTCACGCCAGGATTCATAGCCATATACGGCTGGTGGTATGCTTTGTCCTGAGAAGCAGAATAGGCTCCGCCCCATGAGACAATCGTCATATCTTCCGCAATGGCACTACCGGCAAACAGCGCTGCTGCACCGGCAATTATCATTGTTTTGTTAAGGTTCATCTTTGTCTTTCTCCCATTAATCTGCCCGGTTTCGTTTTTGGAACCCGGCGCCACGGGCGTGCGCCGGGCTGTCTCTTGCCGGCCCGAAGGCTCGGCTAACTCATGATCGCGGTTTCAGGCGTCCAGCGCCCGACAATCTTCCGGCAGCCAGCCGATTTCGATCTGCTGACCCGGCTTCAGACGCACCTGATCCGGCGCGTTCCTTGTCTTGACAATGAAGTCCTCGTTCTTGCCGACCCGCAGGCGCGTCCGGAAAATGTCGCCCATGTAGATGAACTCCAGAACCTCTGCCTTCAGCGTGTGTGCGTCCTTGTGCAGGCGGTCACGATTGTACTCCACGCGTTCGGGGCGGATCGAAACGCGCGTGCGCTCGCCCGCCTTGGAGACATTGACCGGCTTGGCATCAATCAGGTCGCCCCCGTCCAGCTGGACGATGGCAATGCCGTCCTTGATCTCTTTGACGACGCCTTCCATCGTGTTGTTCTCGCCGATGAACTGGGCCACGAAGCTGTTCTCGGGCGCCTCGTACAACTGGTCCGGCGGCGCGAGTTGCTGGATGCGTCCATCGTCGAACACGGCGACGCGGTCCGACATCGTCAGAGCCTCGGTCTGGTCGTGCGTCACGTAGACGACGGTAATCCCCAGATCGTCTGCGATGCGCTTGATCTCGAACTGCATATGTTCGCGCAACTGTTTATCGAGCGCGCCCAGCGGCTCGTCCATCAGGACCAGTTCAGGTTCGAAAACCAGCGCCCGCGCCAAGGCGACACGCTGTTGCTGGCCACCGGAAAGCTGCCCGGGTCGGCGACCTCCGAACGTTCCCATCTGGACCATATCCAGAGCGCGCTGAACTTTCTTCTCCCGTTCGGACTTGCCCATCTTCCGCACTTCCAGCGGGAAGGACAGGTTTTCGGCGATCGTCATATGGGGGAACAGGGCATAGTTCTGGAACACCATGCCGATGCCGCGCTTGTGGGGCGGTATATTGTTGATCGGCTTCCCGCCAAGCAGGATATCGCCGTGGGTGGCCGTTTCAAAACCGGCCAGCATCATCAGGCAGGTCGTCTTGCCTGAACCTGACGGGCCGAGCATCGTCAGGAACTCGCCCCTGCCGATGGAAAGATTCAGGTCTTTAACCACCAGCACTTCGCCGTCATAGCTCTTCTGCACGTGATCGAAGACAACAAAGCCTTCTTCGTTGTTTGCGTCCTTCAAATATTCTCTCCCCGTAATTATTGTCTAGGTGCGATCTTACGGACACTCACACCGGTTTTATCATTGTATTGTTTGTATGCGCTATCAAAGCACACTTCTGCCAAGAGTTCAACGCCTGGCTTTTACCAAGTAAAGTAACAACTTAGAGGAAACTCTTATGACGTCAAATCGCTTTGAGATTTCATCCCGCCTTTCGTGGTGCGCCTTGCCGCCAAGGTTGACGCGGGGCCGGTGTGGCCAATTCTTGCACTCTGATCAGACACACACCGTTCGCGTTAGCCGTTAGGCTAGGCTCGCAACACATTCCGTTCCTTGCAAATGACGACACTTATCTGGCAGAAAGCGACACGGCCATGCCGCGTTTGATCCTTCGCAAAGCGTCCGCCGCCGGTGCAAACTCTTCGGGGACCGGAGTCGGCATGGCATTCGCGGAAAACCGGTTCAGATGGACCCGGCCTCGACCATATAACTGCCCGCCGTGCACATTTTCGCGTCGTCGGAGGCAAGGAACAGGACCATGCGCGCGACGTAAACGGGTTCGATCAGGTCCGGCAGGCACTGGTCCTGGCGATGTGCTTCCAAAGCTTCGGGCGTGGCCCAGAGTTCCTTCTGGCGCTCGGTCATGATCCAGCCCGGCACGACCGCATTCACCCGGATCCGGTGTTGTCCGAGGTCACGGGCCATCGTCCGCGTCAGCCCGTGAACGGCCGCTTTCGCCGTGGCGTAGGCCGGGAAGCGGCCCACGGCTTCCCACCAGCTGTTCGACCCCATGTTGATGATCGACCCGCCGCCGGCCGCGATCATGTCGGGCGCAACCGCCTGGATGGCGAAGAACTGGTGCCGCAAATTGGTGTCCATGCGTTCGTCCCAATAGTCCGGCGTAACATCCTGCCAGTCATGGCGGTCGTCACGCGCGGCATTGTTGACCAGTACCGAGGCGGGACCGACCTGCGCCCGCAAGTCGGCAAAGGCCGCCTTCAGGGCATCGATATTGCGCAGGTCGCAGCGCGCGAAGGCGACGTTGTCGAATTCAGCGGCCAGAGCCGCGCCCGCTTTCCCGTCCAGATCTACGAACCCGACCCGCGCACCCTGGGCCGCGAAGCCGCGCACGATTTCCGCACCGATGCCGGAGGCGCCGCCGGTGATGTAGACCGCTTTGTCTTTCAGGCTGGGATAGATCGCAAAACTGTCGGGCATGGTTTCTTTTCCTCTGGCATGTATCGTTCGTATGGCCCTGTCGCGCAGGCAGACCCGTGCGAAAGCGCTCTAGCACGGACGCCCGCTGGCATAAACCGGCAAAAGGCAGCCTATTGCTCGTCATCGAAGTTGCCGGAATCCAGGTCCGTGATCAGCCGCGTTTCCAGCAACTGGCCGCTTCGGTAAAGGATCGGATAGGCGACCGTGGCGATCTGGCTGTTGAAATCCTTCAGGCAGCGCAGCGTTTCCAGATGTATATCGCTGGACTGAAAGCTGATCTCTTCCCCCGCACTCAGCCGTTTCAGGTGCTTCCGGCGGTTCGTGCGCTCTGCCCGGTTCATCTCGTTCTTCTCTTCCAGCAGCAGGCGCGCGCTTTCCAGATCGTCCGAGATCAGGACATTCGAGGCGAGACCCATGTTGGCCATGACGCGTTCGTGCATGGAAATCAGTTCCGCCTGCCCCGCCTTCGAAAACCGGATGGACAGTTCGGCCTTTTCCTCGGCCAAGGTCAGCAGTCGCTTGACCACAATGTCCCCGGCGGATTCCAGCGCAATGGCGTATTCAGTCAGTTCGCGGGCCTGTCGGCGTTCCCGCTTGGTCAGCTTGTGCGCCGACATGGCCGCGACATAGCGGCGGATATTGTCCAGCGCGAAGTTCACGTATTTGTCCTGCCGGCGCAGCGCCGCCACCCGTTTCGGATTGAAGTCGCGATAGACCTCCATCACTGGCGCCATCTCTGCCTCGACGACCTCGGACATTCGCAGAACCTCGCGCTTCAGGCTTGCGAGCGCCAGCTTCGGCTTGTCCAGCGCGCTCTCGTCCAGAACGCTTCGGTGCGCGAAGGGCAGATCGCTTTCATCAACGGGTCCGGTCGGCAGCAAGGCCCGCAACGGCGCTTCGAGATACGCGCAGAACGGCAGCCACAGCAGCATCAGGCCATTGAACAGAATATGGACGTTGATAAGTGTCTGCGCCGTATCGAGCCCGCCAAGATAGGGCAGAACCGTCAGCATGTTGACCGCGAACAGCGCCGCGATTGCCCCCGACCCGCGCAGCAGCAGGTTCGCCAACGGCACGCGCCGCCCCGTGGCGTTCAGACTTCGGCTCAGCCAGATCGGGATCAGCGCGCTCCCGAAATTCGCGCCGAGGATCAGCGACACGCCCGCCTGAACCGGGATCACGTCGATGGCCACCAGCGTCACGCACATCAGAATGACGGCGACGCTGGAATGCATCATGAAGGCCAGCGCTATGCCGACCAGAAAAGCCGTGATGTAGTCCTTCGCCAGATATCCCGCGATCGAGGGCAGAAAGGCGCTGTCGCGGATTGGATCCATGGTTTCGCGCAGAAAACGCAGCGCGATCAGGATGAAGGCGATACCCAGCAGGATGCGCCCGGCCTGCCGCAACCGCCGCCGTTCCGATCTGATAAAGAAACCTCCGCCCACCGCGATCAGCAAAGGCACCAGCCAGTCCAGCCGGAACGAAAGCACCTGGATCAGCAGCGCCGACCCCAGGTCGCCGCCCAGCACCATCCTCAGGCCGGTCGCAAATGCGAGCCCGCCGGTTCCCGCGAATCCGGCCACCAACAGGCCGACGGCGGCCGAACTTTGCAGCACGATCGCCATCACCATTCCGGTCAGGGCGGACTGCAACGGATGTGTGCTTGCCATCACTGCCCGCTGGAAAGAGGCGCCGTAGGCCCGCTCTATCCCGGTGCGCACCATGCGAACGGCGTACAGCAACAGAATGGTTGCTCCTGCAAGTTCGGTCAGGAAGATGATGATCGTCACGCTGTATTGCCTTTCGAAGAGCCGATGATATCTCGGCCCGATGTCTCATTAATTTCCGACATTTTGAAGATCGGCAAGTGTCATTGCATCGTCGCGCCATGGCGACGCCGGAAAAAGGCCGTCGGAAGGAGTCGCTTCCTGTGCTATAATGATCAAATACTTTAAAAGCGCAAACGACAGAGGATCACGAAATTGGCCCGACATGTTTGCCAAAGTTGCGGAATGCCTCTCAGCAAGGACCCGAAGGGCGGCGGTCTGGAACAAGACGGCAAGACCCACAGCAGCAAATACTGCTCGCTGTGTTACGACAACGGCGTTTTCCTGCAACCCGACATCAAGGTCACGAGCATGCAGCATCTGGTGATACACGCGCTGCAACGGAAGGGCTGGCCGAAATTTCTGGCCTGGCTCGCCACGCGCAATATCCCGAAACTCGACCGCTGGAGCGGGAATCCCTGACTAGACCTTGCGCCCGATCTGCTGAGTGATCTCAGAGACCACGCCCTCTATATTGTGTTCGCCCTTGCTATAAAGGCTGTGCACCCAGCCCTCCAGCCGGCGCCTGTCGTCCTCGGTCAGGATCTTCGCCGTCAGAACGACGATCGGTATGCCCATCCAGTCGGGGTTCTTGCGGTATTCCTCGACGAACTCGAAGCCGTCCATTTCCGGCATCATCAGGTCGAGCAGGATC
>JBFIHV010000073.1:0-9374 GCA_041601595.1 Amylibacter sp.
ATGATGACTTCATGCGCCATGCTACAGCTCCCCGCGGACGGATTTGCGCGCGGCTTCGGCGACGGCTTCGGGGGTCGGCACGGTGATGTCTTCCAGCGCGGGCGAGAACGGTACCGGCACGTCCATCGCACCCATGCGCTTGACCGGCGCGTCGAGGTGATAGAAGGCCTTTTCGTTCAGACGGCTGGCGATCTCGGAGGTGACGCCGAAGCTCTGGTGGCCTTCGTCGATGACGATCGCGCGGCTGGTCTTGATGACGGATTTCAGCAGGGTTTCCTCGTCCAGCGGCACGATGGTGCGCGGGTCGATGACCTCGGCGGAAATGCCTTCCTCCGCCAGAATGTCGGCGGCTTTCTCGGCCACCTGCACCATGGAGGAGGTCCCGATCAGCGTGATGTCCGTGCCTTCGCGCAGGATATTGGCGACGCCGAAGGGGATCAGGTATTCCTCTTCCGGCACGGGGGCCTTGTCCTGATACATCAGCTTGTCTTCGAAGATTACCACCGGGTTGTTGTCGCGGATCGCTGTCTTCATCAGGCCCTTGGCCTCGTAGGCCGAGGACGGCAGCGCCACTTTCAGCCCCGGAATGTGGGCCACCAGCGCGTGCAGGGACTGCGAGTGCTGTGCCGCCGAGCGCCGCGTCGCGCCGAGGTTGGTGCGCAGCACCAACGGCACGTTCAGCTTGCCGCCGGACATGTAATGGGTTTTCGCGGCCTGATTGCAGAGCTGGTCCATGATCAAAAAGATGAAGTCGCCGAACATCAGGTCGACGATGGGCCGCGATCCGGTCATCGCCGCGCCCACCGCGATGCCCATGAAGCCGGGTTCGGCGATTGGCGTGTCGATGATGCGCTCGGGGCCGAATTCCTCGACCAGACCGGACAGGATCTTGAACGGCGTTCCGGCTTCGGCGACGTCCTCGCCCAGCAGGAAGATCGTCGGATCGCGCCGCATTTCCTCGGCGATGGCCTCATTGACGGCCTTGGACAGGGTAATTTCCCGCATGGTTTCCTCCTCAGGCCGGGTTTGCGGCGAAGACATGCATGTCGACTTCGCTCGCATCGGGGTATTTTGCTTCCAGCGCATAGGCCACGGCGGCCTCGGCATCGGCTTTGACATCTGCGCGGATTTTTTCCAGATCCTCGTCCGAAGCGACGCCCTCCCCGGTCAGCCATTTGCCGAAGTTCGTGATCGGGTCGCGCTCGGTCTTCCAGAAGGTTTCTTCCTCTTTCGAGCGGTAGTATTCGCGGTTGATGTCGCCGACATGGTGGCCGTGATAGCGGTAGGTCTTCAACTCGATGAAAAACGGGCCCTCGCCCTTGCGACAACGCGCCACAAGTTTCTGGGTCAGGTCGTTGACGGCCAGAACGTCCTGTCCGTCGACCACATGCGCCTCGATGCCGAAGGCCTCGGCGCGCGCGGTCAGACTGCCGGCGGCGGTTTCTTCCATCTTGGTGTATTCGCCGTAGAGGTTGTTCTCGCAGGCATAGATCACCGGCAGCTTCCAGAGCGCGGCCATGTTCATGACCTCGTACATCAGGCCCTGCGCGGTGGCGCCATCACCGAAGAAACAGACGGTGACGTCGCCGGTGCCAAGGCGCTTGGCCGACAGGGCGGAACCGGTGGCGATGCCCATGGAGCCGCCGACGATGGCGTTCGCGCCGAGGTTGCCATTGGACTGGTCGGCTATGTGCATAGAGCCGCCCTTGCCGCGGCAATAGCCTTCTTCCTTGCCCAGCAATTCGCAGAACATCTGCTTGAAATCCGCGCCCTTGGCCACGCAATGGCCGTGACCACGGTGGGTCGAGGTGATCTTGTCGGTCTTGGTCAGCGCCTCGCAGATGCCCACGGCCACGGCTTCCTCACCGGAATACATATGGGTCAGGCCCGGCATCTTGGCGGACAGGTACAGCTGGTTCGCCTGATCCTCGAAGGCGCGGATGCGCACCATCTGGGTGTACATGCGCAGATAGTCCTCGGTGTTCGACTTGGTCTTGACGGCGCTCATGGCGTTATCTCCTTGGGGTGGTCCGGCCCCGCGCGGGGCCGGATCAGGGATCAGTAGCGGTTGGCGATCGGAAGGTCCTGCGCCGGGAACAGGCTGATGACCTGACAGCCGGTGTCGGTGACGATGACCTCTTCCTCGATCCGCGCGGCGGAATAGCCGTCGGTGGCGGGGCAGTAGGTTTCCAGCGCGAAGACCATGCCGGTCTGGATTTCCATCGGGTTTTCCAGGCTGACGGCGCGGCTGATAATGGGTCGCTCGTGCAGCGCCAGGCCCAGGCCGTGGCCGAACTGCAGGCCGAAAGCCGACAACTCGTCAGGGAAACCGAATTCCTCGGCCTTCGGCCAGAGCTTCGCCACCTGATCGGTCGTGACGCCGGGCTTGATCGCCTCGATCGAGGCGTCGATCCATTCGCGCGCCTTGACATAGGCGTCGTTCTGGGCCGGCGACGAAAAGCCGACGTTGAAGGTCCGGTAATAACAGGTCCGATACCCCTGATAGCTTTGCAGGATGTCGAAGAACGCCTGATCGCCGGGGCGGATCAGCCGGTCGGTGAAGTTGTGCGGGTGCGGGTTGCAGCGCTCGCCGGAGATCGCGTTGATGGCTTCCACGTCGTCCGACCCCATCTCGTAGAGCAGCTTGTTCGACATGGCGACGATGTCGTTCTCGCGCACGCCGGGTTTCAGCTCTTCATAGATCATGTGGTAGACGCCATCGACCATGGCCGCCGCCTGGTTGAGCAGCTGGATCTCGTCGATGTTCTTGATCTCGCGGGCGCTCAGCATGACCTGCTGGCCGTCCACGACGTTCAGGCCGGCCTCTTGCAGGGCGAAGAACATCGCGGTTTCGGCATAGTCGACGCCGACCGGCATTCCGGCCATGCCGGCCTTCTTGATCAGGCCGGCGATTTCCTCGGCGTAGCGTTTCATCAGGCCGAAGCTGGGCGGGATGGTGCCGCGCATGCCGACGACGCCGGCCAGCATCCGGTCGGGGTCGAGCCAGTCGCAGTATTCGCGGTGGTGCACGGCGGCGGAGCCGAAGTCCCAGACATAGGGTTCTTCGTCGCCCGCCAGCAGGCAGAAGCGGCACATCTTGTCGCGTTCCCACTCGCCGATCTTGGTGCCGGACACGTAGCGGATGTTGTTCACGTCGAACATCAGCAGAGAGCCGAGGCCCGATTTCTTCAGCGCCTGCTTGGCGCGCGACAGCCGGTAGCGGCGCAGCCGGTCGTGATCGACGCGGCGCTCGAAGTCGACGGCGGTGTGGCCCATCGCTGGAATGTGCTTGTCCCAGCGCCAGTTGGGATCGACGTCGCCGGGCTGGAGTATTCTTGGGTTCAGGGCAGTGGTGTTCATAAAGGCCTCCATGCGCCCGCAGGCGCTGTATCGGTTCAAGATGTGGGGTGGGGGCCGCAGCCCCCCGGATTTACTGGATGCACCAGCCGCCATCGATGTGGATCATCTGGCCGGTCATGTAGTCGCTGTCGTCGCTGGCGAGGAAGGACGCGGTGCCCTTGATATCGTCCGGGTAGGAAACCCGCTTGATCTGAAGCGCGTCCCGCACGATGTCCTCATAGGCCTGGCCTTCCTTCTGTTTGAACCCGATGTCGACAAGATCCTTGTCGAGCTGTTCCCACAGCGGGGTCACGACGACACCCGGTGCATAGCCGTTGACGGTGATGTTGTGCTCTGCCAGTCCGAGCGCACCGCAATGGGTCAACGCGAGGCAGCCGTATTTCGAGGTGCAATAGACGGTGACGTCGACCAGCGGCTTGCGTGAAGCGATCGATCCGACGTTGATGATCTTGTAGGGTCGCTCTTGTGGGCCCTGCTTGATCATCTGGCGGGCTGTTTCCTGCATGCCCAGCCACATTGCCTTGGTGTTCACGTTCATGATCAGGTCCCAGTTGTCTTCATCGATGTCCATGAAGAACCGGGGCTTGTTGAGCCCGGCGTTGAACAGACCCACGTTGATCGACCCGAAGGCTTCGACGGTTGCGGCCACGGCGGCGGCGTTGTCTTCGCGTTTCGTCACATCCATCCGGACCGCGATGGCCTTGCCGTTGCCGCGCGCGTTGATGCTGTCGGCGACGGCCTGCGCTTCGTCGAGGCTCAAATCGCCAAGGCAGACATTCGCGCCTTGTTCGGCGAAGGTCTCGGCATTGGCTGCACCCATGCCTCGGGCGGCACCGGTGATCAGGATGTTCTTACCTTTGAGGCGATTGGGGTCCATTGTTCACTCCCTTAAAGTTTGTCTGGTTTCATGGTCTTCTCGGCCCGTGACTGGGCCTTTCTCAACGCTTCGCGCGGGCTGACGATGCCGCGCAGCATGTCGTGCAGCTCCTGACCGCAGATTGTGATTATCTCGGCGATTTGCGGTACCGGAGGGCGTGGCCAGAATTGCAGTTCGTCACGCCAGGACATGGCGTCGACCGCGTCGAATATCGTGGACAGGCGTTTCACCTCGGGATCGGCGCCGACGGAATAGCGCGGCGCGGTGCGGCTGCCGGACTGGACATAGAGCTTCTGCGCCGCCGGAGAGGTGAACGAGATCAGGGCCTCTGCCGCCGCGGCGCGACGTTCTTCGGGCAGATTGCTTGGTATGCCGAGCACATAGCCGCCGATGGGCGCGATCTGCGATCCATGCGGCCCGGCCGGATGCGGCAGATAGCCGGTCTGGCCATGTGCCGGTGAACCGGCGTCCAGCTCGAAATACGGCGCAAGCAAGGTATAACCGTAGGCCATCGCGATCTTGCCGGCGGCATAGGGCCGAATCCGCTCGTACCACGACATCGACAGGATGTCCGGGGGCGAATAGGCCAGCAGGTCCATCAGGTATTCCGCCGCTTCCAGTCCGCGGGGGGTATCGATTGTGGGTCGCAGATCATTGCGGTGCAGCCGGTCGGTGTCATAGCCGCCGGCGACCTCGCCCAGGTTCAGAACCGGCTGGCCGAAATCGGCGCAGGTCATGATGAAAGTATGGCCGAGCGGTGTGCCGCGCGCCGCATTCCAGGCGACGCCGTAACGCCCGCGCGCCGGATCGTGCAGGACCTGCGCGGCCTTCAGAAGGGCGTCCGTCGTCGCGGGCGGCTCCAGTCCTGCCTCGGCGAACCAGTCGCGGCGGTAGAACAGCAATTCGGGCGTCGTCTGGCTCGGTACGGCATAAGGCTTGCCGCCCCAATGCGCGGCGCGCCAACCGGCCGTGTGAAAATCCGCCGGGTCCAGACGCTCTATGTCCAGAACATCCTCGAGCGGCAGCAGAATGTCTTTTTCGACGAATTCGCCGATCCAAGGCAGGTCGATGGCGATGATGTCGTAGCGGCTGACCTTGCGGTCCGCGTTGCGCAGGATCTCTTCGTGCAGACGGTCGATTGAAAAGGCGCGCTGGCTGATTTTCGTGCCGACGACCTGCTCGAACTGGCGTTTCAGGTTGTGCATGACCATGAAGGTGGGATCGCCATGCACCAGAATCCGCAGGCCGCCCGCAAGCGACAGCGGTTCCGGCAGGACCTGCAGCGGCGGGATCGTCTGGCCGGACATGTAGGAGCCGCCGAAATAATAGTCGGCCTCCGCCCGTGACGGCGTATCGTCGCGAAAGCTGACCCTGGCCAGACGCTTGATCCGGTCGGCGACCTGTGCCCAGCTGTGCAGCAGGCTGGCGCTGGGGTGCAGGGAAAAGCTCTTGCCGGTCTTCGTGCGGGGACGTTGCTCGATCAGCCCGGAATTCACCATATCCGACAATTTGCGCGTCGCGGTCGCATAGGGCACGCCAGAGGCCGCTACCAGCGCCGAGGCGGTGACGGTCTTGCCTTCCAGATGGTTTCTGATCAGGTGCGTGGCCATGTTAAGGTACGGGTTCGGTGTTGAAAGCTCCAGCGCGGCGTCGACCTCGTTGGTGAATGCTTCCAGAAATCCGGTTACTTCCAGCATCTCGACGCTGTTGCCTGCCGGATTCTTCAGTTCCCGTGTCTCCTTTCGCGTTTGTTGCCCAGAATGGATTTTCTGTCTCTGCATCTTGCTAAAGCCGGCATTTTCCATTTTGTTCGTTTTGAAAGTTTTTACTTCCCGCATTGCGTTGCTCCCTTAATATGTCCAATCTGGCTGATGGGGAGTATGGGCTAAAAATCCAAAATGGACAAAGAAATGTTCAAAACGGATAAAATGACGGAGGCCGCGATCCGGAACAGCCGCGATGATCTGGCTCAGGTTGTAAGGGATTCGTCCGTCAGGTTTCTGGACGTCGGAAAGCAACCAAAAACAGGATAAATGGGAGGAACCCGAAATGAAAATCAATCTTACTTCTTTGGCCGTGGGCACGACGGCCTTGGTCAGCGTAGCCCTTTCAGGCGCCGCGTTCGCGGAAACCATGAAGATCGGCATCACGCAGAACAACGTCGGCGTAGACAGCTACCAGACGACCTATGAGAAGGCGTTCATCGAGGCGGCGGAAGCCAACCCGAACGTCGAGGCCGTGGTTCTGGACGCCGGCGGCGACGTGGCCCGCCAGATCGCGCAGATGGAAGACCTGATCCAGCAAGGCGTGGATGCGATCATCATCTGGCCGACTAACGGCAAAGCGGTTATTCCCGCCGTGCGCAAGGCGAAGAATGCCGGTATTCCGGTCGTCGTAACCAACTCCAACATTGCCGAGGAAGGCTTCCCCTTCGTGGCGTCCTTCTCCGGTCCCGACAACATCACCCAGGGTTCCCGGTCGGCGGAAATCATGTGCGACAAGTTCAAGGAAATGGGCATTGAAAACGAGGCCCGGGTCGTTCAGATCTCCGGTCAGCCCGGATACACGACGGCCATCGAGCGCGCCAAGGGCTTCGAGGACCGTCTGCCCGAGGTTTGCCCGAATGTGAACCTGGTCGAAACCCAGCCGGGTGACTGGAACCGCGAGAAATCCCAGAAAGTCATGGAAGCGTTCCTGGTAAAATATGACGACATCGACGGCGTCTACGCCGGTGACGACAACATGGGCGTCGGCGCGCTGAATGCCGCCAAGGCGGCCGGTCGTGATGGCATCATCTTCGTGGGCGCAACGAACTTCGCCGTCGGCTACGAAGCCATGGAGCGCGGCGAATACTGGGGCTCGATCTACCAGTCGCCAGTGGATGACGCGAAAGCGGCGCTGAAGACGGCCATCGACCTTCTGGAAGGCAAGGAACTGCCGTTCCTGAACTACTTCGACACGCCGAAGATCACACAGGACAATATGGGCGAGTTTACCAAACCCGTCTTCTGATCCTGTTCCGAATTGCGCAGGCCCAGCCACGGGTCTGCGCGTTCAGGTGAATTCCTTAAGTAAAATTTCTTAAAAGAGTAGGATGGTTGCCATGGGACGTGTCTCGGGTAAGTCCTGTATTGTCACCGGAGCCGCACAGGGCATCGGGCGCGCCATCGGCGAGGCTTTGCTGGACGAAGGCGCAGATGTCTGCTTCGCCGATATCAACGGTGAAAAGGCGGCGGCGGCGGCGGCGGAGAATTCCGGCAGGGCAAAGCAGGCGGGGGGCCGGGTTATTTCGGCGCAGGTCGATGTGACCAGGCGCGGCGATGTCCGTGCGATGATCGCAAAAACGGTGGATGCCTTCGGTAAGCTGGATGTAAAGTTCAACAACGCCGGCGTGAACAAGCCGATGAATTTTCTCGATGTGACGGAAGAGAACTGGAACTTTATCATGGAGATAAACGGTCTGGGCGTTCTGATCGGGATGCAGGAGGCGGCGAAGCAAATGATCGCTCAACGAACGGGTGGCAAGATCATCAACACCGCCTCGATCGCCAGCAGGCAGGGTTTCGACAATGTCGCCCCGTATTGCGCGTCGAAATGGGCGGTCGTGTCATTGACGCAGTCCGCGGCCCGCGCGCTTGCAAAAGATAATATTACTGTTACCGGTTTCGCACCGGGAGTGGTCAATACCGAAATGTGGCAGGAGCTCGATCGTGATCTGATGGCTCTGGGCGCATCCGAGCGCCCCGGTCAGGCCATGGAAGAGTTTTCGGCCGAGATATTGCGCGGCCGCGTCGCAACGCCTGTCGATATTACCGGCACGACAACGTTTCTGGCGTCGAAAGACAGCGATTACATGACGGGACAGATTGTCATGATAGACGGTGGCATGACGCTGGTTTGAAAATGGCCGGTGGCAGACACCGGGTCAAGGGAGGAAGAAATGGCTGATCAAAGGTTCAAGTCGTTGGGTGGCTTTTTGGCGCGCCAAGGCATCCTGGTCGCCTTTGCGATTTTCATGATTGGCTTTGCAATAGCGAACGAGCGGTTCGTCGCTGTCGACAATGTATTGGGTGTTATCCGCTCCTCAGCAATTCTGGGGGTCATCGCGCTGGGCGTGACTTTCGTGGTGATCAGCGGCAATCTCGACCTCTCGGTCGGTTCGATGATGTCGTTTTCGACAATCGTCGTTCTGGATCTGCACGACAAGCTGGGTCCCGAACTGGCGATCCCGGTCATGTTCATGATGACGATGGGAATAGGCGCCCTGATAGGCTTTCTCGTGGGGTACCTGAAACTGAACTCGCTGATCGTCACCCTTGGAATGCTGTCGGCCATTCACGGCCTGACGCTGACCTATTCGGGCGGCAAGAACATGGACATCGCCGACAAGAGCGGCACATGGTTCGGTGTGTTCGGGCAGGGATCGCTGCTTGGCATTCCCATCCCGATCTTCATTTTCGGGGTCCTGGCGGTCTTTCTGAGCATCCTTCTGGGCAAGACGCCCTTCGGTCGCAAAGTCTATGCCGTGGGCGGCAACAGCGTCGCCGCGACCTTCTCCGGCATTCCTCGCGCGCGGGTCGTCTTCATGACCTATGTAATTTCCTCCTTCTGTGTCGCCACCGCCGGCCTGTTGCAGGCCAGCCGGTCTCTGGGCAGCCAGAACACGGTGGGTCAGGGGCTGGAACTGGAGGTTCTCGCGGCGGTGATCCTTGGCGGCGCGTCGCTGCTGGGCGGCTCCGGCACCGTCTTCAAGACGGTTATCGGCGTTCTGATCCTGGGCTTCATTCAAAACGGCCTGTTGCTGGTCGGGCTGGAGTTCTACGTCCAGTACGTCGTGACCTGGGCCATCATCGTTCTTGCCGTCTGGCTGGACATAGCTGCCAAGCGCGGCCGTATCCTGTCACCGATCGCGTGAGGGAGGGTATCATGCAAGCCGAAACCCGCAAACGCCTGATCAAGGACAGCGCCATCTGGGGCTTCATCGTTCTGGAACTGGTCTTCTTCTCGGTGGCGGGACACTATTTTTCGCTGTCGGAAAACGCCTTCATGGATCTCGACAACATGCTGTTGCTGCTCAAGCAATCGGCGCCCATCGGGATTGTGGCGCTTGGCATGACGATCGTCATGATCAACGGCA
>JBFIHV010000074.1:0-9333 GCA_041601595.1 Amylibacter sp.
ATCTGCATGGAAATCGCGAATGTCGAGCCGCCGGAAATACCGGTCAGGATGCCTTCTTCCCTGGCCAGTTTCTGCGCCCACTGCACACCCAGCGGACCGGCCACCGGGATCAGCTCGTCATAGTATTTCTTGTCCAGAGCCTCTTGCAGGACCAGCGGAATGAAATCCGGGGTCCAGCCCTGGATCGGGTGCGGTTCCCATGCTGGATGGCTGCTGGCGGGGGCGCCGCCCGCGCCGCGCTCCTGCCCCTTGCCGCTTGAAACCAGCGCCGCGTTGGCCGGTTCCGACAGGACGATCTTCGTCTCCGGCCGTTCCCTGCGCAACACGCGGCCCACACCGGCCAATGTCCCGCCGGTGCCGTAACCGGTCACGAAATAATCCAGCCGCTTGCCCTTGAAGTCCCCGACGATTTCGTTCCCCGTCGTGGACTCGTGGATGTCTGCATTGGCTTCGGTTTCGAATTGGTGGGCCAAGAACCAGCCGTTCGCCTCGCAGAGCTCGACTGCCTTCTTGTACATACCGATACCCTTCTCGGCCCGAGGCGTCAGGACGACCTTGGCCCCGAGCATGCGCATCAATTTGCGCCGTTCGATAGAGAAGCTGTCAGCCATGGTAACAACCAGCGGATAGCCCTTCTGGGCGCACACCATGGCAAGACCGATCCCGGTGTTGCCGCTGGTCGCCTCGACCACGGTCTGTCCGGGCTTCAGCGTTCCGTTGCGCTCCGCCGCTTCGATAATATTGATCGCCAGCCGGTCCTTGACCGACGCGGCGGGATTGAAAAACTCTGCCTTTACATAGAGTTCAACGCCGTCCGGAGCCAGATTGTTGATACGGATGCAGGGCGTATCGCCGATTGTGTCTACCACGGAGTCAAACAGACGTCCGCGTCCCTTGGTGGTTCTGATCTTACTTGTCATGATTATATCCCCGATTGAAATGCACGGCGAAATGTACCGCCGATTTGAAAAGAATCCTAGTACGGCATTGCAATCAAGATCCTGGAATTCCGGCGGTGAACCCGACCATTTCGCAGTTCTCGGTATTCAGGCGCTTGCAGCATCTCTCGAAAATGTTAGAAAAGCACCAAACAGGAGAGACCAATGAAATTCTTACGTTACGGGCCAAAAGGTCAGGAAATCCCCGCAATGCTGGACGCCACCGGCGGCATTCGCGATTTGTCGCAGCATGTCGGCGATCTGGCAGCCGAGACGGTTTCAGTCGAAAGCCTGAAGCGCCTTTCCAAGCTCGATCCCGCCACCCTGCCGCTGTTGCCGGAGGGCGCGCGCATCGGGGCCTGTGTCGCCGATACGCCGAATTTCATCTGCATCGGGCTGAACTATGCGAAACACGCCGCAGAAGCCAACCTGCCCCTTCCGCCTGAACCGGTCATCTTCTCCAAGGCGACGTCCGCGCTGAGCGGCCCCTTCGATCCGATCATTCTGCCGCAGGGCTCGGCCGGACTTGATTGGGAAGTCGAACTCGGCTTCGTCATCGGGCGGCCCTGCTCCAATGTGTCCGAAAAGGACGCGCTCGATTATGTTTCGGGCTATTTCACATCCAACGACGTGTCCGAGCGGGACTTCCAGATGAACCGGGGCGGCCAGTGGATCAAGGGCAAGTCCGCCCCGACTTTCGGTCCCGTCGGCCCTTATCTCGTGACGCCGGACGAGGTTCCCAATCCGCAAAACCTCAGGGTCACGACCAGGGTCAACGGCAAGGTCATGCAGAACTCAAACACCTCCGACATGATCTTCAACGTGCGTTCGATCATCGCGACGCTGAGCCGCTACATGGACCTGCGCGTCGGCGACCTGGTCATCACGGGCACGCCTGAAGGCGTCGGCCTGGGGATGACGCCGCCACCCTACCTGCAATCCGGCGACGTCGTCGAAGTCGAGGTTCAGGGCCTGGGAGCGCAGCGGACGACGGTTTCCTGACACGAAGCTTCGTAAATTTGCATCTTGGGGCCCGGTAGTCTAGGTAGACTGCTTAGCAACAAACAGCGAATTTACGGAGTCCCCCTGTGTCGACTACAAACCTTGAGCAAAACGACTATTTCAACGAAACCGTAGCCACGTTCGGCGACCGGCTGGAGGCCGCGCGCGCGGCCAAGGGCCTGACCGTCGAAAGTCTGGCCGAGAAGCTGGGTGTCGATGCGCGCACGGTCGAGGCCTGGGAAAACGATGCCGACGCGCCGCGCGCGAACCGCATCCAGATGCTGGCGGGATTGCTGAACGTTTCCATCGTCTGGCTGATCAGCGGCGAAGGCAACGGCACGACCTATGTCGCGGAAACCTATCAGCGCCCGACCAGCGTGAATGACGCCCTGGGCGAGATATCGCAGTTAAAGGCCACCCTGTCGGGCGCGCTGGAAAAGCTGGAACAACTGGAAAAGCGGTTGCAGGAAAACGACTGATCCGCAGGTTCAGGTCGCCTTCGGCAGCTCGTAAACCCCGCCATGCGCCTTTGACCATTCCAGCGGCGCGTTTAGGAAAGCCTCCACCTGATCCAGCGTCTTGGCGTCGAAATGGCCTTGCGCGCGCGCCACTTTCAGGACGTCCCACCAGGTCACGAGATAGTGCAGCTTCAGACCGTTTTCGGCCAGAATCTCGTGTGTGTTCTTGAAGATGTCATAGTAAAACACGACCAGCGTGTGCTCACAGACAGCCCCCGCCCTGCGGATCGCCTCGGCAAACTTCAGCTTAGAGCCGCCGTCCGTGGTCAGGTCCTCGACCAGCAGCACGCGCTGGCCTTCGTGGATGTCGCCCTCGATCTGGGCATCGCGGCCATAGCCCTTCGGCTTCTTGCGCACGTATTGCATGGGCAGGTTCATCCTGTCGGAAATCCACGCCGCGAAGGGGATACCCGCTGTCTCGCCGCCTGCTGCCGCGTCGAACTGCTCGAACCCGACGTCACGATAGAGCGTCGCAACCGCGAAATCCATCAGCGCCGAGCGGATATGGGGATAGGAAATCAGCTTGCGGCAGTCGATGTAGACCGGCGAGGCGAGGCCAGAGGCAAAGGTATAGGGCTCGTCAGCGCGAAAGTTCACCGCCTTGATTTCCAGCAACATTTTGGCCGCCAGTTCGGCCATGGTGTCTTTTTCGGTGAATGTGTTCGGAAACATGGAAGCCCTCGTGCCTTGGAGTTTCGAAGGGTTTAGCCAGATTCGGCCCCCCTGCCAAGCCGCGATTGCGCAGGCGCCCAATTCGCCCTAGTTTGCCGGTGATATGAATATTTCAGGGTGCGCAGGTGCATAATCCTTCTCGAATGCCCGAAACGGAAGGCCAGACCGGAGCTCGGCAGTCGGCGCGTTTCGACTGGGAGCGCGCCACCGCCCACAGGCCGGGCGGATCGCTGCGGCAAGCCGGCCCGCTGATGACGGCCTACGGACACGCCACTGCGGATCTGCCGCCGGACCTGCCTGTTCTGGTCAATCTGTCCGATCCGCTGCAAGCGCTGGCGGCATTTTACGGCGTTCTAGCCCAGGGCCGCGCCTGCGGCATCGGCGACGCGCGTATCGCGGCCAGCGCGCCGCACGGCGCCTTCCACGTCATCGACCGGCCCTTGCCGACGCGCGATCCGCGCGACATGCCGATATCCCGGACCGCCGCGCCGTTCATCACCTTCACAGGTGGCACGACCGGTGCGCCCAAGGCCATTTTGCGGGATCAGTCGAGCTGGCTCTACAGTTTCGCGCAGCAGGGGATCGGGCCGCAGGACCGGGTCGCTGTGCTTGGCGGGCTGTCGCATTCGCTGGCGCTCTATGCCGCTGTCGAGGCTCTGCACCAAATGGCCGATATCCACTTGCTGGCCGGACTGCGGCCCAAGGCGCAGTCGGCTGCAATCGGCAATCATGGCATCACCGTGCTCTATGCCACGCCGACACAGTTGAAGCTGCTGGCGGGATCGGCCCCCTGCAAGACGGTGACGCGGCTGTTTGTCGGGGGCGGCGCGTTCGACGGGGCGGCGCGGACACAGACCAAGGTACAGTTTCCCAATGCCCGGATCGTTGTGTTCTATGGCACCAGCGAGACGAGTTTCGTGACAGTCTCCGACGCCGACACACCCGCCGGTTCCGTCGGCAGGGCCTATCCGGGCGTCACGTTGAAAACCGGCGAGGACGGCCTGATATGGGCAAGCAGCCCGATGTTGTTCAAGGACTATTTGATCTCGGGCGGCACGCCGGCACAGCGGCGGGACGGTTTTGTCAGCGTCGGCGATATGGGTCGCATCGATCCGGACGGCTTCCTCTATCTGACCGGCCGGGCCGACCGGATCGTGTCCATCAGCGACCGGTCGGTGTCGCTAGACGCGGTGGAGCGGGAAATCGAACGGATCGAGGGCGTCCGCCACGCCGCCGCCGTCGCCCTGCCTGACGCCAAACGCGGCCATGTATTGGGCATCGTGCTGTCGGGCGATCCCGATCAGGTCTGGCGCCATGCCGCGACGCTGCCCAAGATCGGACGGCTGGTGGCGGTGGAAACCTGGCCGATGTTGGCCTCCGGCAAGACGGATTATCCGGCGATTGCCGCCCTGCTCGGAGGTGCCAGTTGACCGGCGCCCATATCATCGCGGCCCACCGAACCGCCGTCGCGCCAATCGGAGGCGCCTTCAACGCGATCGAATTGCATGATCTGGCCGCGCCGGTCATCCGACAATGTTTACGCTCGGCGGGATTGGAGCCCTCGGCAGTGGACGAGCTGATCCTTTCCAACGCTCTGGGCGCGGGTGGCAATCCGGCGCGGGTCGCGGCGCTCGCGGCGGGCCTGCCCATAACCGTTTCGGGGCTGTCCACCGACCGGCAATGCGTCGGCGGGCTGGATGCGGTCACTCTGGCCGCACGTCTGGTTCAATCCGGCGCGGCTCAGGTGGTGATCGCCGGCGGCGCCGAAAGCTATTCCCGCCGCCCGCTTCGCCTGCGGACTTCACCGGACGGGTCGGCGCCGGTCGCCTATGACCGCCCGCCGTTCACGCCCTGGCCGGACCGCGATCCGGACATGCATGCGGCAGCCGAAATTCTGGCGAAACGGCTGGGAATCCCGCGCGGCGAACAGGACGATTGGGCGATAGGCAGCCATGCCAAGGCGCGCGCTGCGGACTTTTCGCAGGAAATCGTCATCCTCGATCAGGCGCCGCTCGCGCGGGATGCTTTCACGCGCAAGTTGACGCCCGCGCTATGCGCACGGGCCAAGCCTGTTTGCGGTGACATAACTTCGGCGAACGCCGCCGTTTCGGCCGACGCGGCGGCTTTTGTCGTGGTCGTGTCGGATGCGGTCCGGCGCGCCGGCAAGGCCCCCGCCCTGCGCATATTGGACGGAGCGACCCTGGGCGACGACCCGGCCCTGCCCGGAGCAGCCCCGATAGCCGCGATCGAGGCCGTGCTGAGGGCCACCGGCACGGTTGCGGGCGGTCTAGCCTGCGCGGAAATCATGGAGGCCTACGCCGCGCAGGCCATCGCCTGCGTCCGGGGCGCTGGCCTTGATCCGGAAACTACCAATATCGGCGGCGGCGCCTTGGCGCGGGGACACCCGATCGGGGCCTCCGGCGCCATATTGGCCGTGCGCCTGTTCCACGAGTTGCAGAAAACCGGCGGAACCGGTCTGGCGGCAATCGCGGCGGCTGGCGGCCTTGGCAGCAGCCTGCTGTTGCGCGGTTAGCCGCGCGACAGAACCGCTTCGGGCCGCGCCTTCCAGATCGCCTGCGTGACCACGCCCGCCAGAACGGCTTTGATCAGGTCACCCGGAACGAACGGCAGCATGGTGATCGTCGCCTCCAGCAACCCCTTGTCGGCCCCGACCATGTAATAGGGAATGGCGACCGCGTAGAGCACGCCGACCCCGCCGATCAGCGACGCGACGCCGGCGATCAGGGTCAGGTTGCCATTGCGCCATTTCTCGACCACCAGACCGGTAACATAGGCCGCCGCCGGAAAGCCGAACAGAAATCCGGCCCAGGGCGTCGTGAAGACGCCAAGCCCGCCGCGACCGCCTGCGAGTAACGGCAGCCCGACCGCTACCAATGCCAGAAACAGCACCACGGCCAAAGCCCCCCGTCGCGCCCCCAGAATGGTTCCGCAGAGCATGATGCCGAGCGTCTGCGCCGTGATCGGAATGCCGCTCATCAGCGTGAACTTCGGCAACAGGCCAAGCGCCGCGATCAGGGCGGCGAACAGGGCGATAAATGTCAGGTTCCGTTCCATGGAATATCCTTCAGGTTCTGTTTCTCGTTGTCAGGCCGCCGCGGGCGCGAAGCGCCTCGGAGACATGTTCCGCATCGTCCAGCGCCAGCAGGCAGACCGGAATGGTGATGCGCCAGCCGGGGCGTTTCGCCGACCGCGCGCGCCAGCTTTCGATCAGGGCTGCGCCTTTTTGCACCAGCGCCGGCGTGAACCGGATGACCATGGCAATCGCCAGCCCGATCGCATGCGTATTGACGCCCAGCCGCCGCAACGGCCGCAACAGCCACTCGATCACCGCGATCATACTGTCGAGCGCCGTGGTCATGGTCACGAAATTCGCAAGCGCAACCAGCAGAAGCATGCGCAGGACAATCGCCGCACCGGCAGCGACATCCCATGTCGCAAGATGGTAAACCCCTATGATTGCTGCAAAAAACACAATCGGCTTCATCATCCACAGCGCATAGCGCAGGACATCAAGCCCCGAGACAAGGTGCAGGGCCACAACCGCCAGCAACGCAGCCGACAGCACCCACAGATCGTCGACCGGGAACAGCAAGGCCGAGGCAATTGCCAGCGCGCCCAGCTTCCAGCCCGCTTGGATATCATGCGCCCATGTTCTACGCGGAAGCGTTAAGGCCAGCATCGTGCTCCCCCTTGCGCTGCATTTCCGTCCGGTATTTCCTGAGCACCGTTTTCGGCGGGCCATCCTCCACGACTTCACCGCCCTCGATCCAGAGAACCCTGTCGTAGCCTTCCAAAACATTCAGATCGTGCGACACCAGAATGACCTGCTGATCCAGCGCATCCAGCGCGCGGTGCAGTTGCATGGAACTGGGGATATCCAACCCGGCATAAGGTTCGTCCAGCAACAGGACGCGCGGCCCCATGGCCAGGACCGCCATCAGGCAGAGGTAGTGGCGCTCGCCCTGCGACAGGGCCTGCGTCGGGCGGCCGGCCCAATGGCCCCGCCCGTTCTGGCGCAGGAAAACCCGCGCGTTCAGGTGCGCTGTCGTCTTGTTCTGGCCCTTCTGCTGCAATCCGAAGGCAATTTCCTCTTCGACGGTCGGAAAAATGATCTGGTGGTCGGGGTTCTGGAAAATGATCCCGATATGGTCCAGCGCGGCGGCGCGGTCGGAATAGATATCCTCGCCGTTGACGCGGATTTCACCCCGATCCGGTGCAAGCAGCCCGCAGGCGAGCCGCACGAATGTCGACTTGCCCGACCCGTTGCGCCCGACAATGCCGATCCGGCGCTCCGTCAGCGACAGGTCGAGGGGTCCCAGCACCCGTGTGCCATTGCGCAAGAACGACACGTTTTCAAAGGTAACGCGGTTATCCATATCGCCGTTTCATCGGTTATTCTTCGCATTTTCTGCGGAGGTACACAGTTTCCCGCCGGAAGGCGAGCAAAAATGACGTAGCGTCATTTCCATTCATTCTCCGGTAAATTTCGGCTTCCGCTTTTCTATGAACGCCGCCATGCCTTCTTTCTGGTCGTGGGTGGCGAACAGCGACTGGAACATGCGCCGCTCGAACAACAGGCCTTCGCTCAGTGCGGTTTCCTCGGCGCGGTTTACCGCTTCGCGCGCCAGTTGCACAGCGGGTTTGGAATAGGCGGCGATCTTGCCGGCGGCCTCCAACGCGGTATCGAGGACCTTGTCATCGGCGACGACGCGCGCAACCAGACCGCAGGTTTCCGCCTCCGCAGCCCCCATCAACCGGCCTGTCAGGATCATGTCCATCGCCTTGGCGCGCCCGACCAACCGCGTCAGGCGTTGTGATCCGCCGATGCCGGGAATGATCCCGAGCTTGATTTCCGGCTGGCCGAACTGCGCGCCCTCGCCCGCGATGATGAAATCGCACATCATCGCCAGTTCGCAGCCGCCGCCCAGCGCATAGCCGTTCACCGCCGCGATTTTTGGCGTGCGCAGCGCCGCGAACCGTTCCCAGATCGCGAGGAAATCCTCTGCCAGCATGTCGCTGTAGGTCCGTGACTGCATTTCCTTGATGTCGGCCCCGGCGGCGAAAGCGGCCTCGTTGCCGGTCAGCACGAAGCATCCGACCCCGGGGTCCTTGTCGAGCGGTTCCAGCGCCGCGACCAGTTCGGCCGCGACCTGCGCATTCAGCGCGTTCATCTGCTTTGGCCGGTCGATCCGAACAAGTACAACGCCACCGGTGCGGGAAATTTTCAGGGTATCGGGCATGCAGTGGTCGATCCTTTCACGATATGCGCCTGCAGTCAGGGTTCGAAATCATGTTCTAGTGACGTCATAGCCGTAAATCCAGTCCAGAGGCGCCAACAGGGTCTTCGGCGCCAAGCGCCCTGCCAGCCACATGGGACCGAAGGTTCCGATCCGCGCCGCCGCCCCGTGGCGGTGGAACAGCCTCAGATTGCCGGCCGAGCGGGCTTGAATACGGGTCGTTCGTTCGATACGGGCCCTGAAATACGCCTGACAGGCCTCCGCGACATTGGCGGCGTCAGGCAGGTGCCGCGCCAGAACGTAGGCGTCCTCGAAGGCCTGAACCGCCCCCTGCGCCATCGACGGCAGCATTGCATGCGCCGCGTCCCCCAACAGAACGACGCGCCCGTCCGACCATTTTTTCAGCGGCGCACGGTCGAAGAGGCCCCAGCGGAACATGTTGTCGGCATTCTCGATCAGACCGCGCAGAACCGGGTGCCAATCGCCGAAATCTTTCATGGCCTGCTCTCTGCTGCCCTCCGCGCTCCAGCTTTCAGCGGTCCAGTCGGCTTGCTCCACGATGCCGACGAAATTCGCGAGCGTCCCGCCACGAAGACGAGTCGTCACGGCGTGTTTCCGGTCTCCTGCCCAGACGCAACCGCTGGGTGGAGGCACCAGATCGCCCAACCGCTCCATCGGCACGACGGCGCGCCAAGCGAAGTTGCCGGTGTAGCGCGGTTTGTCCGGCCCGATCATCTGGGCGCGGATCGCGGAATGGATACCATCGGCCCCGACCACAAGGTCAGCGGAAAGTTTGCGGCCGCCCGCCAGATGCACGGTGGCCTCCTCGGGGGTCTGACTGTAGCCCGTGACCTTCGCATTCAGGCGAAAGGCCTCCGGCACCCGCGTTTCCAGCGTGACCTGAAGCGCCGCGAGCATATCGGCGCGGTGAACCTGCAAATAGCG
>JBFIHV010000075.1:0-9326 GCA_041601595.1 Amylibacter sp.
ATCTACATGCGCGACGAATACCCTGCGGTCCTGCATATTCTGGCCGAAGAGATCAGGGCGCTCGAAAGCGCCGGGATTGTCGAGCCGGGCTATATCGATCTGCGACGCGGTGCCGGCGCCTATATCTGCGGCGAAGAAAGCGCGATGATCGAGAGCATCGAGGGCAAGCGCGGCATGCCGCGGCACCGTCCGCCGTTCGTTGCGCAAGTCGGCATTTTCGACCGTCCTACGCTGGTCCACAACGTCGAGACGCTCTACTGGGTTTCCAAGATTTGCCGCGAGGGGCCGGAGGTTCTGAACAGCACCGAGAAGAACGGCCGCGTCGGACTGCGCTCCTACTCCGTTTCCGGCAGGGTCAAGAATCCGGGCGTGCATCTGCTGCCCGCCGGATCGACGATCACCGATATTATCGAGGCGTCCGGCGGCATGCTGGACGGGCACGAATTCAAGGCCTACCAGCCGGGCGGACCGTCGGCCGGTCTGTTGCCGGCATCGATGAACGACATCCCGATGGACTTCGATACATTGCAGCCACACGGCACCTTCATCGGCTCCGCCGCGATCGTGATCCTGTCCGACAAGGATCGCGCCCGCGACGCCGCGCTGAACATGCTGCGGTTCTTCGAGGATGAAAGCTGCGGTCAGTGCACGCCCTGCCGGGTTGGCTGTGAAAAGGCCGTCAAGCTGATGCAGGCGGACAAGTGGGACCAGCCGTTGCTGGACGAATTGTGCGACGTGATGGTGGATGCCTCTATCTGCGGGCTGGGTCAGGCAGCGCCGAACCCGATCCGTCTGACCATGAAACATTTTGCGGACGAGGTGTAAGCCATGAGCAAGCAAATCAAGTTCTCGCTGGACGGCAAGGAAGTCTCGGCAAACGAAGACGAAACCATCTGGCAGGTCGCCAAACGGGTCGGCACCACGATCCCGCACCTGTGCCACAAGGACGCGACGGGCTATCGCTCTGACGGCAACTGCCGCGCCTGTATGGTGGAAATCGACGGCGAGCGGGTGCTGGCCGCGTCCTGCGTGCGCAAACCCGCCGAGGGCATGGTCGTCAAATCGGAATCCTCACGCGCCACCACGGCGCGGAAAATGGTCATGGAAATGCTTGTCGCGGACCAGCCGGAACGCGACAGGGCCCATGACAAATCCTCCCACCTGTGGGACATGGCCGATGCACAAGGCGTGACTGAAAGCCGCTTCCCGCGTATCGAGAAGGAGCGTGTGCCCCTTCTCGATTCCTCTCATCTGGCGATGTCCGTCAACCTGGATGCGTGCATCCACTGCAACCTCTGCGTACGCGCCTGCCGTGAAGTGCAGGTGAACGATGTGATTGGCATGTCGGGCCGCGGCCACGACGCCAAGATCACTTTCGACTTCGACGATCCGATGGGCGCGTCCTCCTGCGTCGCCTGCGGGGAATGCGTTCAGGCCTGCCCGACCGGCGCGCTGATGCCTGCGACCGTGGTGGATGAACAACAGGTCGGCGACAGCAAGGATTTCGACCGCGAAGTCAAGAGCGTCTGCCCCTATTGCGGCGTCGGCTGCCAGTTGTCCTTCAAGATCAAGGACGACAAGATCGCCTGGGTTGAGGGTGTCGAAGGTCCGGCCAACGAAAACCGCCTGTGCGTCAAGGGACGGTTCGGGTTCGACTATATTGCCCACCCGCACCGCCTGACCAAACCGCTGATCCGTCGCGATGACGCGCCGGCCAAGGGGTTGAATGTCGATCCCGGCAACCTGATGACCCATTTCCGCGAGGCGACATGGGATGAGGCGCTGGATGCCGCCGCAAACGGCCTGAAAGGTCGGGGCACGGAAATCGCCGGATTCGGTTCGGCGAAATGTTCCAACGAAGAAGCTTATCTGTTTCAGAAGCTGATCCGTCAGGGTTTCGGCCATAACAACGTCGATCACTGCACCCGTCTGTGCCACGCATCGTCCGTTGCGGCGCTGCTGGAAAACGTCGGTTCGGGCGCGGTGACCGCCACGTTCAACGAGATCGAAAACGCCGATGTCGCCATCGTCATCGGTGCGAACCCGACGGAAAACCATCCCGTCGCGGCGACCTACTTCAAGCAGTTCGCCAAACGCGGCGGCAAGTTGATCATCATGGATCCGCGCGGAACGGCGATGAAGCGTCACGCGACCCATATGCTGCAGTTCCGGCCGGGCACCGATGTCGCCATGCTGAACGCCATCATGAACGTGATCGTCGAAGAGAAACTCTACGACGAGCAGTACATTGCAGGTTTCACGGAAAACTGGGATGCGATGAAAGAGCACCTCAAGGATTTCACGCCCGAGAAGATGGCGCCGCTATGCGGCATCGATGCCGACACCCTGCGCGCCGTGGCCCGTGACTTCGCCAACGCAAAAGCGGCCATGATCTTTTGGGGCATGGGCATTTCGCAGCATATCCACGGGACCGACAATTCGCGCTGCCTGATTTCGCTGGCGCTGATGACGGGCCAGGTCGGCCGTCCGGGTTCCGGTCTGCACCCGCTGCGCGGCCAGAACAACGTTCAGGGCGCGTCCGACGCCGGTCTGATCCCGATGTTCCTGCCCGACTATCAGTCGGTCGAGGATGACGGCGTACGCTCTGCTTTCACGGATGTCTGGAAGTCCGGCGATTTCTCGAACAAGAAGGGTCTGACGGTTGTCGAGATCATGGACGCGATCCATGCCGGCGACATCAAGGGCATGTATATTCTGGGCGAGAACCCGGCCATGTCCGACCCCGATGCGGAACATGCGCGCGACGCGCTGGCGAAACTCGACTGTCTGGTGGTGCAGGACATCTTCCTGACGGAAACGGCGAACTACGCCGATATCGTGCTGCCGTCCTCGGCCTGGCCCGAAAAGACCGGAACCGTGACCAACACCAACCGTCAGGTGCAGATGGGACGGCCTGCCGTGCCACCGCCCGGCGAGGCCAAAGAGGACTGGTGGATCACAACCGAGCTTGCCAAGCGTCTGGGGTTGAACTGGGATTACACGCATCCGTCGCAGGTTTTTGCCGAGATGGCGCTGAACATGCGCAGCTTCGACAACATCACCTGGGAGCGTCTGGAAAAAACCGCCGTAACGTACCCGAGCCTGTCGCCCGAAGATCCCGGCCAGCCCATCGTGTTCAGCGACGGCTTCCCGCGCAAGGACGGTCGCGCCCGTTTCACGCCTGCAAACGTGACCGCGCCGGCCGAAACGCCGGATGCCGACTATCCGATGATCCTGACGACGGGGCGCCAACTGGAGCATTGGCACACAGGGTCGATGACCCGCCGTGCAACCGTTTTGGATTGGGCCGAGCCGGAAGCGAACGCATCGCTCCATCCGAAAACCCTGCGTAAGCTCGGGGTGACGCCGGGTGGAATGATCACGCTCGAAACCCGTCGTGGAAAAATCAACATCATGGCCCGCGCTGACCGCGCCGTGGCGGAGGATATGGTGTTCCTGCCGTTCGCCTATGTCGAGGCGGCCGCTAATATCCTGACCAACCCGAAACTGGATCCGTACGGCAAGATCCCCGAGTTCAAGTTTTCCGCCTGCCGCGTCTCGGCAGCGACAACGGAAACCATGACTGCGGCTGAATAGGGCTCATGATTGCTCACGCACGACAATTGCCGCTTTTAAACATCTTCCGCTGTCGTTAGAAATACCTCCAACGACAGCGGGATATACCATGGCAAAAGACAAAGACACCAACCAGCCCAGATCGAAAGCTTTGGACTACCACGAGTTTCCGAGGCCCGGAAAGCTCGAAATTCGCGCCACCAAACCTATGGACAACGGCCGCGATCTGTCGCGGGCCTACAGCCCTGGCGTGGCGGATGCCTGCATGGAGATCAAGGCGAACCCCGAGGACGCGGCCCGCTATACCAGCAAGGCCAATCTGGTGGCAGTAATTTCGAACGGCACCGCGGTGCTGGGTCTTGGCGATATCGGTCCGCTGGCCTCCAAGCCCGTCATGGAGGGCAAGGCGGTCCTGTTCAAGAAATTCGCCGGAATCGACTGTTTCGACATCGAGGTCAACGAGCGCGATCCTCAAAAGCTGGCGGACATCGTCGCGGCACTGGAACCGACATTCGGTGCGGTGAATCTTGAGGATATCAAGGCACCGGAGTGCTTCGTCGTCGAGGAGCTCTGCCGCAAGAAGATGAATATCCCGGTTTTCCACGATGACCAGCACGGAACGGCCATCGTCGTGTCAGCCGCCGCGACCAATGCGCTGCACCTCGTCGGCAAGTCCTTCGAGGACATCAAGGTGGCCTCCGCCGGTGGCGGCGCAGCGGGTATCGCCTGCCTCAACATGCTGATGAAGCTTGGTGTGAAGCGCGAGAATATCTGGCTGGCCGACAAGGATGGTGTGATCCGTAAAGACCGTGAAATTCCGTTCACCGACCAGCAGCGGGAATTTGCGCAGGACACGGACAAGACCACAATTGCGGAAATAGTGGAAGGCGCCGACCTGTTTCTGGGCCTGTCGGGCGGCAATATCCTGACGCCGGAGATGGTCAAGTCGATGGCCGCCAAGCCAATCATCTTTGCGCTGGCAAACCCCGTGCCCGAAATCATGCCGGATGTGGCCAGAGAGGCCGTTCCGGACGCGATTATCGCCACGGGCCGGTCGGATTTCCCGAACCAGGTCAATAACGTGCTGTGCTTCCCGTTCATCTTCCGCGGCGCTCTGGATGTGGGCGCGACCGAGATCAACGATGCTATGAAAGTCGCCTGTACGAACGCGATCGCGGAACTGGCCCGGACCCCGTCATCGGCGGAAACCGCTGCAGCCTATGTCGACGAGAAGCTCGTATTCGGGCCGGACTACCTGATCCCGAAAGCTTTTGACCAGCGGCTCTTGTCCGTGGTCGCCTTGGCGGTCGCGCGGGCGGCGATGGAAAGCGGCGTCGCGACGCGGCCGGTCGACCTCGAGGCCTATGCCGCCAAGCTGGATGCACTGATCCACAAGACGGCCATGATCATGCGGCCGGTCTTCGCTGCCGCGCAACATTCGTCGCGCCACATCGTCTTTGCCGAAGGCGAGGATACGCGCGTTATCCGGACGGCCCACGCCGTGATCGAAGAGGGCGTAGACACCCCGATCCTGATCGGCCGCCCAGAGGTCATCGAGCTTCGCTGTCAACAGATCGGTCTGTCCATCGATCCTCTGAAAGAGTTCAAGATCGTAAACCCCGAGAACGATCCGCGGTTTTGGGAATACTGGACCAGTTATCACAAGATCATGGAACGCGAGGGCGTCACTCCGGATACGGCCAAGGCGATCCTGCGGACCAATACCACGGCGATCGGCGCGGTGATGGTCCATCGCGGCGAGGCCGACAGCCTGATTTGCGGGACGTTCGGCCAGTATAAATGGCATCTGAAATACATCCGCCAGATTCTGGGACGCGACGGCCTGCGCCCGACCGGCGCGCTGTCGGTGATGATCCTCGAAGACGGGCCCCTGTTCGTGGCCGATACCCATGTCCACAACCAGCCGAACGCGCAGCAATTGCTGGATATCGTGATATCCGCCGCGAGGCATGTGCGCCGCTTTGGCGTGGAGCCCAAGGTCGCCCTGTGTTCCTCGTCCCAATTCGGCAACCTTGACAGCGCATCGGGGATCGTCATGCGCGAGACCCTAGCCCTGTTGGACAAGATGAACGTGGATTTCGAATACGAAGGCGAAATGCATTCAGATACGGCGCTCAATCCGGAACTGCGCGAACGACTGTTCCCGAATTCCAGGATGCAGGGCAAGGCCAACACGCTGATCTACGGAAACTCCGACGCCGCCGGTGCGACACGGAATATTCTGAAGGAGGTCGCGCATGGCCTGGAGGTCGGCCCGATCCTGATGGGCATGGGCAACCGCGCCCATATCCTGACGCCGTCGGTTACAGCGCGCGGCTTGCTGAATACCACCGCGCTCGCCGGAACCCCGGTCGTTTCGTACGGATAACAATCCCGGCGCGGCGCCCTGACAGGGGCCGCGCGGCTGGTCCGCGTAAAACTGTGATAAAATTGACCGGGCCGGTTTCGGCTAACCGCCTAATATTGCAAGGCTTTTTACGTTACCGATAACACAATAGTTTAACGTTAAACTTTTTGCTCCCAAATTACTATTCCAATTTTGGAGAAATCTATCTATTCCATGGCCTGAAAACCTGAACCCTTTGAACGGGAAGACGAGAATATGAGAAGAAATCGTAATGTGAAGATCGTTGCCACCCTCGGGCCCGCTACCAGCAGTTACGAGGCAATCAAGCAACTCTATATGGCCGGCGTCGATGTATTTCGCCTGAATATGAGCCATGGCACGCATGACGATATCCGCGCCCGGCACGCCGTCATCCGAAAAGTGGAGGAAGAGGTCGGCCGCCCGGTTTGCATTCTGGCCGATTTGCAGGGCCCGAAACTGCGGGTCGGAACCTTCGAAAGCGGGCCCGTGATGCTGTCCGCCGGTGACAGTTTCCGGGTCGACCTGGACAAGACGCCGGGTTCAAAGGACCGAGTCTGCCTGCCGCATGTCGAAATTTTCAAGGCATTGGAAAAAGGTTCGCGGCTTTTGGTCAACGATGGCAAGATCGTTTTGCGTGTCACATCCTTCAGCGACGATCACGCGGATTGTGTCGTCGAGGTCGGAGGCGAAATTTCCGACCGCAAGGGCGTCAATGTTCCCGACGTGGTTCTGTCGCTGGATGCGCTGTCGCCGAAAGACCGCAAGGATCTGGAATTCGCCTGCGAACTGGGCGTTGAATGGCTGGGTCTGTCATTCGTCCAGAAAGTCGCGGATATCGAGTCTGCCCGTGTGCTGGCAAAATCCCGGGCGCGCATTCTGACCAAGGTTGAAAAGCCCTCGGCGGTAAAGAATTTCACGGAAATTCTGGACGCCTCCGACGGGATCATGGTCGCCCGCGGCGACCTCGGGGTCGAGATGCCGCTGCAAAGCATTCCGAGTATCCAGAAATCGCTGATCCGTCAGTGCCGCAATGTCGGCAAGCCGGTCATCGTCGCCACGCAGATGCTGGAAAGCATGATTTCCGCGCCGATCCCGACACGGGCCGAGGTGTCGGACGTGGCGACAGCGATCTATGAAGGCGCCGATGCAGTCATGCTGTCGGCCGAATCGGCGGTGGGCCAGTACCCGAACGAGGCAGTCCGAACGATGGATGACATCGCCAGGTCGGTCGAAAGCGACCCGACTTTCAGGGCGGTTATCGAGGCGTCGCGCACCAAGGGGCGTTCCGACATATCGCATGCGATTGCGGTCGCTGCCCGGGAAATCGCCGAAACGACGGCGTTGAAGGCGATCTGCTGTTTCACCACCTCGGGAACGACGGCCTATGTCGTGGCACGCGAGCGGCCACGCGTTCCCGTTATTGCTCTGACGCCGTCGCGCAATACGGCCCGCACGCTCAGTCTCGTCTGGGGGCTGCACTGCGTCCAGACCGGGCATGTGGACCAGTTCGACCAAGCCGTTCTGGAAGCGGTCAAGGCCGCGAAGAAGGATGGGTTCGCGGAAGCGGGCGAGACGGTTGTCGTCACTGCCGGCATTCCGTTCAATCAGGCCGGCTCGACCAATATCATCCGGGTTGCCGCCGTCGAGTGATACGGTGTCTAGCGGACGGGCTTTGGGCCGGTCTCGAATTCGACCCGCCGGAATATTTCCGGCGGGTTTTTCTTTGTCGGACCTTGTTCTTTTGGCGCCGTATGTGAAACACTGGCGCTGCAACCAGAGAAAGGAACCGGTCAATGCGGTGTTTGATCCAGCGCGCGAGCGAAGCAAGCGTTGCCGTCGACGGTCAGGTGATCGGCCAGATCGGCGAGGGGCTGGTGATACTGGTCTGCGCCATGCAGGGCGATACCAAAGCAGAGGCACGGGCGCTGGCCGCCAAGGTCTCCAAACTGCGGATCTTCCGCGATGATCAGGACCGCATGAACCGGTCGATCCTCGATACCGGCGGCGCGGCTCTGGTCATCAGCCAGTTTACCCTTGCCGCCGACACCTCGCGCGGGAACCGTCCCGGTTTTTCCGCTGCCGCCAGGCCGGAAGTGGGCGAGGCTCTGTACGAGGCCTTCGGCCGGTTCCTGTCGGACCTCGGCGTTCCCGTCGAAACCGGTCGCTTCGGCGCAGATATGAAGGTATCCTTGATCAACGACGGGCCGGTGACGATCTGGATGGATACAGCCGGCTGAAACATTGAACCATCGGCAAGTGACAGGACCTGCCATGAGACATCTCAAACAGATTGCCGCCCTGTGCGTCTTTTCGGTTGTGGCTTGTGCGGAGCTTGACAAACAGGCCTGCGAGCAAGGCGACTGGCTGTCCATCGGTCAGCGCGACGGCAGCCGCGGGCGCGACGCCGCTTTCGTGGCGCGGCACGTGGAAAGTTGCGGCAAGCACGGCATCGCGGTCGATACCGCGGTCTGGGAGCAGGGCCGACAGCAGGGGTTGCGGGTCTTCTGTACACCCGAGTCCCAGTATCAGGCCGGAAGGGACGGCAGGCCGTTCAACGGGATCTGCGCGGATGAGAACCTGCCAGACCACCGCGACGCCTATGAAAAGGGCCAGAAATATTTCACCCTCACCCAAAAGATCGAACGGCTCGAGGCGAAGATACACCGCCTGAACCGCCTGAGCCTGTCGGATGCCCAGGACCCGGACGACACATGGGCCAGCCGGCAGTTCGAAGCGTTCAGGCTCCGCATGGAGATCGACATCCTGCTGCGGGAACGGCGCAAGTACGACACGCTCTAACACGCTCTAGCTTGGCGGGCCACCGACACCGACCTTGACAGCGGTCGGGTATTAGAGGTCATCTGAAGGCGTGGGGAAGCCTGCCCCGGAACGGTTCCAAGACGCACGATCACCGGAGGAACGCCATGTCGGCAAGTGACAAATTCGATCAGGAAATCGGCGAGCGGCTTGCAGGCCTGCGCAAGGAGGGGCTGTACAAGACCGAACGGGTCATCACCACGCCGCAGGCAGGGCAGGTGTCGCTCAAGGGCGATGCGCAGGTGATCAACCTCTGCGCCAACAACTATCTGGGTCTGGCCGACCATCCGGATCTGATAGCGACCGCCAAGGCCGCGCTCGACCGTTACGGCTACGGCATGGCATCTGTCCGGTTCATCTGCGGCACGCAGGAAGAGCACAAGGAGCTGGAAGGCCGGCTGGCGCGGTTTCTGGGCTTCGGGGACGCGATCCTCTACGGCAGCTGCTTCGACGCCAACGGCGGTTTGTTCGAGACGCTGCTGGGGCCGGAGGATGCGGTGATTTCGGACGCGCTGAACCACGCCTCGATCATCGACGGGGTGCG
>JBFIHV010000076.1:0-9326 GCA_041601595.1 Amylibacter sp.
GACGGCGAGGAAATGAACCTCGAGGCGACACTCAACCTGCTGTCCGACACCGACCGCGCACGCCGCGAGGTCGGGGCAAAGGCGCTGGTCGCGGTGTTCAAGAAGAACACCGGCCTGTTCTCGCGGATCACCAACACGCTGGCCAAGGAAAAAGAGATAGAGGACCGCTGGCGCAAGCTGCCGACGCCGCAGATGGCGCGGCACCTGTCAAACGATGTGGAGCCCGAAGTGGTTCAGGCCCTGCGCGACGCCGTCGTGGCCGCCTATCCGAAGCTGTCGCACCGCTATTACGCCTTGAAGGCCAAATGGCTGGGCCTCGAAACGCTGGAGGTCTGGGACCGCAACGCCCCGCTGCCCGGCGAAGACAAGAAATCCATCCAATGGGCAGACGCCCGGAAAACCGTTCTGGACGCCTATGCGGATTTTTCGCCGAAAATGGCCGAGATCGCGCAGCCGTTTTTTGAAAAGGGCTGGATCGATGCGGCCGTGAAACCCGGCAAGGCGCCGGGCGCCTTCGCCCACCCGACCGTCACCGACGTCCATCCCTACGTCATGCTGAACTACCTCGGCAAGCAACGCGACGTGATGACGCTGGCGCATGAACTGGGCCACGGCGTGCATCAGGTTCTGGCTGCGGGACAAGGCGAATTGCTGTCCTCGACGCCGCTGACACTGGCCGAAACGGCCTCGGTCTTTGGCGAGATGCTGACCTTCCGCAAGCTGCTGGATGCGGCCCCCGACAAGGCGACCCGCAAGCGGCTGCTGGCCGGCAAGGTCGAGGACATGATCAACACTGTCGTGCGCCAGATCGCCTTCTACGATTTCGAGTGCAAGCTGCATGCGGCCCGCGCCGAGGGCGAACTGACGCCGGACCAGATCAATGACCTCTGGATGTCGGTTCAGGCAGAGAGCCTTGGCCCCGTGTTCAATTTCATGGACGGCTACGAGACTTTCTGGTCCTATATCCCGCATTTCATCCATTCGCCGTTCTACGTCTACGCCTATGCCTTCGGCGACGGCCTTGTGAACGCGCTCTATGCCGTCTATCGCGAAGGCGACGCGGGTTTCGAGGACAAGTATTTCGAAATGCTGTCAGCCGGCGGGGCCAAGCACCATTCCGAGTTGCTGAAACCCTTCGGACTCGATGCAACCGACCCGAAATTCTGGGACAAGGGCCTGTCGCTCATCAGTTCGATGATCGACGAACTGGAGGCTCTGGAGGAATAGGCTGCCGTCTCCGGCAGCCCAAGGCCTTATTTTTCCCACTGCGTCCATGGGAAGGGCTTCTCTTCGGAGGCTCCGGTCTGGAAACGGGCTGTCTTGTTCAGCCATTTTCCCAGACTGCTGCCGAATTCGACCAGAAACCCGTTCTTTTCCTTTGCAATCAGCATCCATGCGAATTGCAGAACCACCGAGGCCAGCAGAACGGTCTCGGCGACGCCGAACAGGATGACCAGAACCAGCATCCAGAGCCCCCGCAGCCAAATATCTTTTCTGTCCTGCGGTGTGCTTTGGTTCGTGTCCGTATCTTCGAGGGGCATAATGACGATGCTCCGGTCCTAGAAGGCAACCATGTCGGAAAAACGGGCGACCAGCTTTTCCGGGGTTTCCTTGGTAAGGTTCTTGTCCAGTTCAAACCGCTCGATCGCGGCCAGTTTGCCCTTCATCCCCGCCCTGAGGCTTCCCAGCATCTTGGGCGGAGCGGCAAGCGCCACGCGCCGGTAATCACCGCGTTGCAGGTGCCGTTCGGTGGCCTCGAGAACGTGGTCGGCGAATGCCTCCCGCTCCTGCTCGTTCTCGCTTGTAGTGCGATCGAACGCATGCACTGCTACGCCGCGCGCGGCCGCAGAACGCCCCGGAAAATCCGAATATCTCTGGTCGGTATCGTCAAAATCGGATTTCTTGAATTTTTGCAGTTCGACCAAAGGCTCTTCAGCGCCGAGCTTTTCATATATAAATGCATGTTCCTCGTCGGCGATCAGAACAAGAGTGCTAATGGGTCTCATATTGGGCTCCTCAACCTTGTGTGGTTTGGTGTTACCAAATGCACTTGGGAATTACCTTGATTTAACTCAAGCCGCCGCCGTGATTTTCAAACCCGGAGTCAACGGCCCCCAACCGGTCAGGAAGTGCCTCCGGCGGCAAAAACCATATCGATCATGGCCTGGGTTCCCCGCGAAAATTCCAGCGGGCACGGATAGGGCGCGCCTGTCCGGACCGAGTTGCAGAAGTTTTCCACCTGCAGCTTGTAATGACGCGCGGCGGGAAAGCGTTCGGTCCGGACGGCCAGTTCGGGTTGATGGATCTCGATCTGGGCCTGACCGTATACGGCCGGATTGAACGGCGCGGTCAGGGTGAAAAAGCCTTCGTCGCCGTGGAACGTCATCTGCTGGCGCGGGAACATGCGCGTGGACACCACGCTTCGGTGACGGAAAGTGCCGAAATCGGCGCTGACCTCGGCCACCATATCGACGCCGTTTTCATAACGGATACGCGCATCGACCGACACCGGCTCCGCACCGGTGACGAACCGGGTCGAACCGTAAGTATAGACGCCGATATCACGGATACCGCCGCCGCCGGTCTCGGGCTTGTTGCGGATATTGGCAGGGTCAGGATTGTTGAACGAGAAGAAGCCGTCAACATGCAGAAGATTGCCGATCGCGCCGGTCTGGCACAGCTCTCTCGCACGAATCCATTGCGGGTGGTGGACGATCATATAGGCCTCGGCCGCCAGCAGCCCTGTCTGGTCCCGAAGCGCGATCAACTCGTCGATCTCTTCCGCGCGCATCGCAACCGGCTTTTCGGTCAGCACGTGTTTGCCCGCCCGCAGAGCTTTCTTGGTCCACTCGACATGCATATGGTTCGGCAGGGGGATGTATACCGCATCGATATCGGGCGCGGCCAGCAGGGCATCGTAGTCCGTGTAAACCTCAAGATCGGGGCAAAACGCCCGAAATGGCTCGCCCTTGTCCGCGTTGCTGGTGCCAAGCGCCACCAGAGACGCGCCGTTCGCCTCGTGAATCGCGGGCGCCATGTGTTGCAATGCGAAATGCGCGGCGCCCAACACGCCCCAACGGACCGGTTTCATGAAAAAGCCTCCCCTAACGGTTTAGGGAAGGCTATCAGACTCAATCCGCATGGCAAGTGTCAACTGGCCGCGCGCATGCCTTTCTCGGCGGCAAGTTCGCGCATGCGCTCCTGCAATTTCTCGAAGGCGCGGACCTCGATCTGCCGGATGCGCTCGCGGCTGACGTTGTACTGGCTCGACAGTTCTTCGAGCGTCGTGGCATCGTCCTGCAGCTTGCGCTGGGTCAGGATGTCTTTCTCGCGCGCGTTCAAAACATCCATCGCTTCGAAAAGCATTTCGCGGCGGATCGTCAGTTCGTCGTCGGCTTCGTATTGCGCGGCCTGATCGGCGCTGTCGTCGGTCAGCCAGTCCTGCCATTCGGCCTTGCCGTCCTCGTCGCTGCCGACGGTCGCGTTCAGCGAGGCATCGCCCCCCGACAAACGGCGGTTCATCGAGACGACCTCGTCCTCGGTCACATTCAGGTCCTGTGCGATCTTGGCCACGTTTTCAGGGCGCAGGTCGCCTTCTTCCAGCGCGCCGATCTTCTTCTTGGCTTTGCGCAGGTTGAAGAACAATTTTTTCTGGGCGCTCGTCGTGCCCAGCTTCACCAGAGACCAGCTGCGCAGGATATATTCCTGAATGCTGGCACGAATCCACCACATGGCATAGGTCGCCAGACGGAAGCCTTTTTCCGGATCGAAACGTTTGACCGCCTGCATCAGGCCGACATTGGCCTCTGAAATCACCTCGGCCGTCGGCAGGCCATAGCCGCGATAGCCCATGGCGATCTTTGCCGCCAGCCGCAGGTGCGACGTGACCAGCTTGTGCGCGGCCGCGGTATCTTCGTGATCGACCCAGGACTTGGCCAGCATATATTCCTCTTCCGGCTCCAGCATCGGGAACTTCCGGATTTCCTGCATATATCGGGTCAGACCCTGTTCCGGCGACGGTGCCGGCAGATTAGAATAACTCATGATCCCCTTTCCTTTCGTGCTGCACCGCAGGCACAGCACATCGGGCACACTGCCCGAGACATAGCTACGTAATCCCTAAGCTTGTTACAAGACAACGCACGGTTTTGTGAGCACTGCTTAGTAATTGTTTCAGATTTGATACGTGCTTAAGGTGGAATTCCGTCGTTTAATCGGGAATCTTTCGTAAAATCTCGTATAAATCCCTCATATCCTTCGGCATTTCCGCTTCGAAATAGAGTGATTCGCCGGTGACCGGATGCAGGAAACCCAGCGAGGCGGCGTGCAAGGCCTGCCGTGGAAAGTCCGAAACGAATGCCGCGTCCTGCGCGTCGAGTGATTGCAGTCCGATCCGCTTTTTGCGCCCATAAACGGGATCGCCGATCAAACCGTGGCCGATGTGGCCCAGATGAACCCGGATCTGGTGGGTGCGGCCGGTTTCAAGGCGGCATTCGACCAGACTGGCGCGGCTGCCGCCAAACGCCTCAAGGACCCTCACGCGGGTGATCGCGTGCCGGCCCTCATGCGCTGTTACGGCCATCCGCTTGCGGTCGGTCCTGTGGCGGGCGATGTTCGTCGCGATCCGCAGGACGCCGCCATCCTCGAACGAGACCCCGTTGATCCCCGCCAGTCGCGGATCGCCCTTGGACGGCACACCGTTGACGAAAGCCAGATAGCGGCGCTCGATGGAATGGTCCTTGAACTGCCGCGCCAGCCCCTGATGCGCGGCGTCGGATTTCGCCACGACCAGAATGCCCGACGTATCCTTGTCGATCCGGTGCACGATGCCGGGCCGCTTTTCGCCGCTGATCCCTGACAGGCTGTCGCCGCACAGATGCAGAAGCGCGTTGACCAGAGTGCCGGATTCCGAACCGGGCGCGGGGTGAACCACCATTCCGGCGGGTTTGTCGATGACGATCAGATGCGCGTCTTCGAACAGCACCTCCACAGGGATTTCTTCCGGTTGCGCGTCATAGTCCTGCACTTCCGGCAGGGTAATGCGGAATTCCTCTCCGGGCTGCCCCTTGGTTTTCAGCGCCGTGACCACCGTGCCGTCGGCATGCGCCACCGCGCCTTCCTCGATCAGTTTCGCCAGACGCGAACGGCTGAGCGTAACATCCTCTGGCACAACCTGCGCCAACGCCTTATCAAGACGGGGCGGCGGAGCCTCCGACAACGTCAACACCAGAACCTGATCCGAAAGACCTGTCATGACCGAAAAAAACCCTCAGGATATACCAGAGCCCGCGAATTTGCGGTTTCTGCGTAGATTGATCACCGTTCTGACTTTGACGATGATTTTCGGCCTTTTAACGATCATTGGACTGATTGTCATGCGCTTTACGGGCGAAGTGCAACCGCCGCTGCCAGCAGAAATAGTCCTGCCGGACGGCACGAAGGTCCAGAGCTTCACCTTCGGGTCCGACTGGGCTGCCGTCGTCACGCAGGACAACCAGATTATCGTTTTCAACCGTGACGACTATTCGATCCGGCAGACGATCCGGATATTGCCGAAACAGAACTGAGGCTGGCGGCCAAGGCCCTTGCCTAAGCGCGCGTCAGGGCCGATATTACGGCCATGAGTCTGTCCCCCGGTTTCCTCGATGAATTGCGCACCCGCCTGTCGTTAAGCCAGGTTGTCGGGCGCAAAGTGACTTGGGACCCGAAAAAGACCAATCAGGGCAAGGGCGACTACTGGGCGCCCTGCCCGTTCCACCAGGAAAAATCCGCTTCTTTCCACGTCGACGACCGCAAGGGATTCTATTACTGCTTCGGTTGCCATTCCAAGGGCGACGCCATCAGCTTTGTGCGGGAAACCGAAAATGTCGGATTCATGGAGGCGATCGAAATTCTGGCGCGCGAGGCCGGCATGCCGATGCCCGCCGCCGATCCTCGCGCCAAGGAAAAATCCGACCGGAACACACGCCTGGCGGACATCAACGAGCACGCGGTCAATTATTTCCGGCTCCAGTTGAAGACCAACCGCGCGTCCGGCGCGCGGGAGTATCTGGAACGCCGCGGACTGCCGCAAAAGACCCTTGATGCGTTCGAGATCGGTTTCGCCGCCGACGACCGCACCGCCCTTTTCAAGCATCTGAGCGAAAAGGGCTGCAAGCCCGCCGATATCGTCGAGGCAGGACTGGCGATCGGACCCGAGGAAGGCGGCGCGCCCTATGACCGGTTTCGCGGACGCATCATGTTTCCGATCCGCGACGCGCGGGGCCGCTGCATCGCTTTTGGCGGGCGGGCCATGGACCCGAACGCGCGTGCCAAGTACCTGAATTCTCCGGAAACCCCGCTGTTCGACAAGGGGCGCTCGCTTTACAACCACGGCCCCGCGCGCGAGGCGTCCGGCAAAACCGGCCAACTGATCGTCGCCGAAGGCTACATGGACGTGATCGCGCTGTGGCAAGCGGGCTTCGAGCATGCGGTGGCCCCGCTCGGCACCGCCATTACCGAGGATCAGTTGCAACTGATGTGGAGGCTGTGCCCCGAACCGGTGATCGCGCTGGACGGTGATAGCGCCGGATTGCGCGCCGCGATGCGGCTGATCGATCTGGCCCTGCCATTGCTGGAACCAGGAAGGTCGCTGCGGTTCTCGATCCTGCCGGAAGGTCAGGACCCGGACGACCTGATCAAGTCCTCGGGCGCATCGGCGATGCAGGCCCTGCTGGACAAGGCCGACCCGATGGTCAACCTGCTGTGGCGGCGCGAAACCGAGGGCAAGATCTTTGACAGTCCCGAACGTCGCTCGGCGCTGGATGCCGCATTGCGCGACGCCATCAAGAAAATCCCCGACCCGTCGCTGCGCCGCCATTACGGCGAGGCGGTCAACGAATTGCGCCGCGGCCTGTTCTATGCCGCGCGAGAGGGCCGCCAGGGGTTCAAGCCATGGGGCAAGGACCGCAAACCGATCGCAACCGCCGACACGAAATCGTCCATGCTGGCCCGCGATGGAACAGAAGAGACGATCCGCGCCAGCCTGATCCTCGCGATTGCCCTGCGCTATCCGAATGGCGCCGTGCCGTTTGAATCGGAATTGGAAAAAGTGGATTTCGTGCAGGCGGATCACCGTACAATCAGAAATGCGCTGGTCCGCTACCTGCACGACCATAGCAAGGATCCGCAAGGCCTGATGTCCGCCGTCGTCGAGGAAGTCGGCCAGACGGCGATCGACAAACTGTTCACCCTGCCGCATGTCCGCACATCGCCCGCTATCGTAACGAAACGGGAAGACAATTACGCAACATTGGCCTTGGCAGAAGAGCTGGCAAAGCTACATGCCATAAAGGGATCGAACGCAGAGATCAGGGAAGCGGAGCAGGACTTGCTGGGATCGGCGGACGAAGGCATTACATGGCGTTTACAACAGGCTGCCGCAGCGCGCATACACGCCACGCGTGCAGAGCCGAAAACCAAGGATGCCACGCAGGATCAGGACGCCAATCTGTCACAGGCATTGCAAAAATTGATCGACGAACAGATCTGGGTAAAGAAAAAAAAGTAAAACGCCATTGCGAATCAGTGAGTCGCAGTGTTGATTCGCCTGAGTCTCTTGTGATTCGCTGGTCGCGACCACATATCGGTTTTTTAGGAGTATATCATGGCCGCTAAAGATAACGCAGAAACGAAAACCGAAGACCAGTCAGACAATTCTTCCGGCATGGGCGATATGAGCCAGGACGCAGTCAAGAAGATGATCGCGGCCGCGCGCGAGCGTGGCTATATCACCTATGACGAGCTGAACGAGGTTCTGCCGCCGGAGCAGGTATCCTCTGAACAGATCGAAGACGTGATGTCGATGCTGTCAGAGATGGGCATCAACATCATCGAATCCGACGAGGTGGATGACGACAGCGCCAAGGACCTGACGGTTGTCGACACCGACAGCAAGGAAGTCGCGGTCGCCGCCACCGGCAAGGAGACGCTGGACCGCACCGACGATCCGGTGCGCATGTACCTGCGCGAAATGGGCTCGGTCGAACTGTTGTCCCGCGAAGGCGAAATCGCGATCGCGAAGCGTATCGAGGCCGGCCGCAAGACCATGATCGAAGGCCTGTGCGAGAGCCCGCTGACTTTCCAGGCGATCACGATCTGGCGCGAAGAACTGCTGGACGAGGAAATCCTGCTGCGCGACGTGATCGACCTTGAAACCACTTTCAGCGGAACGATGGACGAGGACGAGGTCGGCTCTGTCATCGGCGGCGTGAAAACGGTCGATACCAACTCCGACAACCCCGAAGGCAACTCCGAAAAACCTCAGGAAGTGGACGCGGACGGAAATCCGATCGAAGTCGATGACGACGACGAGGATGAGGACGAGCAGGCCAACATGTCGCTGTCCGCGATGGAAGCCGCGCTGAAGCCCGAGGTGCTGGCGACACTGGAAAAAATCGCCAAGAACTACGAAAAACTGGCCGAGATGCAGGACATCCGGATTTCCGCGACCCTGAACGAGGACGAGAAATTCTCGAACTCTTCCGAATCCGAGTACCAGGTATTGCGCCAGAAGCTTGTCGATCAGGTCAACGCGCTGCACCTGCACAGCAACCGGATCGAGGCGCTGATCGACCAGCTCTACGGCATCAACCGCCGGATCATGTCGCTGGACAGCGGCATGGTCAAACTCGCCGACCAGTCGCGCATCAACCGGCGCGAGTTCATCGAAGCCTATCGCGGCTCCGAACTCGACCCGCAATGGCTCGACCACATCGCCGAGAAAGACGGTCGCGGCTGGCAGTTGTTCAACGAGAAGCACCGCGACAAGGCCGAGGAAATCCGCGCCGAGATGGCGCAGGTCGGTCAGTACGTCGGCGTCGACATTCCCGAATTCCGCCGCATCGTGAACCAGGTGCAGAAGGGCGAGAAAGAAGCCCGCATCGCGAAAAAGGAAATGGTCGAAGCCAACCTGCGTCTGGTGATTTCCATCGCGAAAAAATACACCAACCGCGGCCTGCAATTCCTTGATTTGATTCAGGAAGGCAACATCGGCCTGATGAAGGCGGTCGATAAATTCGAATACCGCCGCGGCTATAAATTTTCGACCTATGCGACCTGGTGGATCCGTCAGGCGATCACCCGGTCCATCGCGGATCAGGCCCGCACGATCCGTATCCCGGTGCACATGATCGAGACCATAAACAAGCTGGTCCGCACCGGCCGCCAGATGCTGCACGAGATCGGCCGCGAGCCGACGCCCGAGGAGCTGGCCGAAAAGCTGCAAATGCCGCTGGAAAAGGTCCGCAAGGTGATGAAGATCGCCAAGGAGCCGATTTCCCTGGAAA
>JBFIHV010000077.1:0-9310 GCA_041601595.1 Amylibacter sp.
GCAGGGGTGGGTCCTCCAATCTGGTCGGCAACGACGGTCAGGCTGTCACGCTCCGACCCAAGCCGCAGCATGGTTTTCACGAAGTTGGCGGCATGGGCCGAGACCACCCATGAGGTGCGAAGGATCAGATGCGGACCGCCTGCTGCGCGGACACCCTGCTCTCCTTTCAGTTTCGATCGGCCATAGGCCCCGAGCGGGGCAGTGGGATGATCGGGGGTGAATGGGGCATCGCCCGAACCGTCGAAGACATAATCGGTAGAGATGTACAGGAACGGCAGGCCGCGCCCGGCGGCGGCGCGCGCCATGGCGGCGGGAGCGTCGGCATTCACCACGGTGGCGGCGGCTTCCTCGGATTCCGCATTGTCCACCGCCGTCCAGGCGGCGGCGTTGATCACGGCGTCTGCCCGGGTCGCGAGAATGGCGGCAGAGCAGGCGGCCGGGTCCGCGAGATCGGCGCGATCGCGACCGAGCGCAATGATCTGGACATCGGCAGGCGCGCGACGGATCAACTCCAGCGCGACCTGACCGGTCTGGCCGAAGACGAGAATCTTCATGTCTTCATCCCAAGCCGCTCGCCGACGCCCGAGCGGTTTTGCAAAGCTTGCCACCAGGTCCTGTTTTTCAGGTACCACAGCACTGTCCGGCGCAGCCCTTCTTCCAGCGTGACGGAGGGGCGCCAGCCCAGCTCCTGCCGGATACGCGAAGGGTCGATGGCATAGCGCAGATCGTGGCCGGGACGATCATCAATGAAAGTGATCAGCCTCTCGTGCGGTCCGCCCTCGGGGGCCATCTCGTCCAGAAGGGCGCAGATCAGGCGCACCAGATCGATGTTGCGCGCCTCATTCTCGCCCCCGATGTTGTAACTGCGGCCAATTGCGCCGCGCTCCAGAACCGTCAGCAGCGCATCGGCATGATCCTCGACATAGAGCCAGTCACGCACGTTCTCGCCCCGCCCGTATACAGGGATCGGCTTGCCGGCCAGCGCGTTCAGGATAACGACAGGGACCAGTTTCTCGGGAAAATGGAACGGGCCATAGTTGTTGGAGCAGTTGGTCAACAGCACCGGTAGCCCGTAGGTTTCGCACCACGCCCGAACCAGGTGGTCGGAGCCCGCCTTCGAAGCCGAATAGGGGCTGTTCGGAGAATAGGGTGTGTCTTCGGTGAACTGGCCACTCGCGCCGAGCGAGCCGAACACTTCATCGGTGGATATGTGGTGGAAGCGGAAATCCCGTGGCTTGCCTTGCTGCATCCAGTAGGCGCGGGTGGCCTCCAGCAAATGGTAAGTGCCGGTTATGTTCGTTTCGATGAAATCACCCGGAGCATCGATCGAGCGGTCGACATGGCTTTCGGCTGCAAGGTGCATCACCGCGTCGGGGCGGTGGGCAGCGAAGATCCGGTCCAGCGCCGCGCGGTCGCGGATGTCGGCCTGCTCGAAGGCGTAAAGAGGTGAGTTCGCCACGCTGGCGACATTCTCAAGGCAGGCAGCATAGGTCAGCGCATCGAGGTTCACAACATCATGCCCGCGGCCCACCGCCAGCCGCACGACGGCGGAGCCAATGAATCCCGCTCCTCCAGTGACCAGCAGTTTCATTTCGAATCCTCATAGGTGAAAGGTGACTGGAAGTCGGCGAAGGGTACGGCGGCGGCGTCTTTGGCGGATAGCACGGGATCGCCGGTCAGGCCCCAGTCAATCCCGACACTGTCCCAGCGAACCGCTCCGTCACAGTCCTTTGCATAATAGTCGGAACATTTGTACTGGACCTCGGTGTCCGGCTCCCGCGTGACAAATCCATGCAGAAAGCCCGCTGGAATCCATAACTGCCGGCCGTTGGCAAAAGACAGCTCTGCGCCCACCCATTGTCCATAGCTTGGACTGCCGCGCCGTATATCAACCGCGACATCGAAACACCGACCGCGCCCGCAGCGCACCAGCTTGCCCTGTGCATGCGGCGGTGCCTGATAATGCAGCCCGCGCAGCGTACCAACCCGCACCGACATTGAATGATTGTCCTGCACGAACTCCGGCAGATGCAGCCCGGCCTGGTCCAGCGATCTTCGATTCCAGCTTTCGCTGAAAAATCCGCGCTCATCGACGAAACGGCGCGGCGTCAGGATCAGAACCTCAGGAATCGCGGTTTTTTCTATTAACAGAGAGGACATGGGCACCTTTCAATAAGCATTATCAGTCCAAGCGGGAAGTCCGAAGTCCAAAGTTGGATAGATGATAGAGATGGTTCTGGTTTTTCAAACAGTTTTCAGCTTACCTCGAATCGAAAGGCCGAGAAGCAGTGAAAGCAGGATCGGATATATCTGCGTTCGAACTCTTGAACGCCCGGTCAACGCGCAGATGAGTGCCCTGACAGGGCAGCGTCAAGCAGCATTGCGGCAACCTTGGGTCCATAGATCTGCAATGAATAATTCCGCTCAACCTTTCTGCGCCCTGCCGCCCCCATGCGATGGCGCAATCCGGCATCGCCAAGCAACGTGTCAATGGCTCTGACCCAATCAGCCTCACTCTCTGCCAGAAAGCCGTTCACGCCATGTTCGACGATCTCGCTATTAACACCCACCGGCGAAGCCACCACCGGCACTCCGCATGCCATATACTGGATTAGCTTGTAGCCGCATTTTCCGCGCGCCCAAGGGCTGTCGTCCAGCGGCATGATACCAAGGTCCATGCTCTGTATCAGAGAAACCTCGGTGTCTTCGGACCACGGCAGGAATTCGAACATCTTATCAGATGCCGCCTTGTGACCGGCGCCGACGGCGCGAACCATTGCCCCATGGCGCGCCGCAACCGATGCCAACAAGGGAAGCATTGGTGCGCCGTAATCGGCCCATGTGCTGGGTGAACCGATCCAGCCGACCCGCGGACGCCCATCTGCGGGCGGGCGCCGTTCTGTGGAATATGCATCTATATCCACCACCGTGGGAACGATCTCTACATGCCGTGAGCCGGAAGCTTCAGCCCTGTCCGCCAGATATTGGTTGCCAGCCATGACGAGGTTCGATGCCCGCATGACACCGTCGATCTTGCGGCCCAGCAGGGACCGCACGACCGCACTTCTGTGCAGATCGTAGCGGTGAAACAAGGCATCGTCATAATCCGAAACAAGCGGGAGGTCACGGGCCAGAATGGCGCGTTCGAGTGGCCATGGCAGCCAAGGAAACACCTCTTTCTCGATCCATACAAGATCGGGTTTGTCCTTCGAAAAAAGTCGCCGCAATCGGGCCATGAAATAGCTTCCAGTGGCCGTCCGTGCCCTGTCGCCTGCGTAGAGGCGCTCTAGGTATGCGTCGTCGAAGAACGGCGCCACCTCCACCTCAAAGCCCGCCGCGGTCAGCGCAGGTATGTACTGTAACATCCGCAGGCGGCTTGATGCCCCCAGGCGGGAATAGCGTGACAGAAGGAGCAGTTTCATGGGGTTATCGCCACCGTTCACGCCAAGCCTGCAGCATCAGTATGGTCCAAAGCCTTTGTGTCCAATCACGACGGCCAGAGATGTGCTCGGACCATGCTTTGCGGATGGGTGCCGGAGCGAGCAATTCGTCGGCCCCGAGCTTTTCTGGTGTGAGCAGGTCCTCCGCCCAGTCGCGCAAAGGGCCCCGCAGCCAATCTCCGACGGGAATGCCAAATCCCGTCTTGGGGCGTTCGAGGAGCTCACCTGGGACATGGCGATCAACGATCTGCCGCAGCGCCCATTTGCCCGTGGTGCCGCGGATTTTCATATGCATCGGCAATCGGGTGGAAAGGGCGATAACATCCGGGTCGAGGAAGGGAACGCGCGTCTCCAGACTGATACCCATAGCTGCACGATCGACCTTGCACAGGATGTCATCGGGCAGATAGCTGCGCATGTCCTGCACCATCATCCGCGCGGCGGGATCGTTGTCCAGTTCCGCGGGAAGCGGGTCATCCAGTAGCGAGGGCGGTTCGATCGCTCCGCGGACGAGGGCCTCGGGGTTGGCCCACACAGTGATCAGGCTACGATAAAGGTCATCAATATTGGTCACATCTCGAAACCCAACGGCCAACTTATGCGTCTTGTCGCCGAGACCGGAAATACCAGACGATCCAGGCCGCAACCATTGGTGGAGCAGACCTAGCCGGTCCCAACCTGCCACTGGCATCGCCACGATCGCCGCCCCCAGAACATGTCGCACAGGTTTGGGAATGGGTTGTAGCCGCTTCCAGACTTCCGGCCCCCAAAAATATCGGTTGTAGCCTCCGAAAAGCTCATCACCGCCATCGCCGGACAAGGCCACGGTCACTTTTTTCCGCGCCGCACGGCAAATCAAATGGGTCGGGATTTGTGAAGAATCGGCAAATGGCTCGTCATAGAAATCCGGCAGATGCGGGATCACGAGGCGCGTTTCCGCATCAGTCACAACAAGGGCGGTATGATCCGTTCCAAGGTGGCGGGCGACGGCAGCGGCATGAGGGGACTCATCGAAACGAGCATCTTCAAAGCCTACGGTGAAGGTCTGAACCGGCCGCGCTGACTGCTTCTGCATTATCGCAACGATCAGGGAGCTGTCGATCCCCCCCGACAGGAAAGCGCCAAGCGGCACATCCGAAATCATTTGACGGACCACAGCCGCATTCAGGGCTGTATCGAGCGCCGAAAGCGCCTCGGTTTCGTCCGTGAAGGGTGCCAGCGCGCCGGCATCGACCGTTTCGTTAAGCGACCAGTAACGTCGGATGGTCAGGTTGCCCAGCTTCTCCCCCGGTCGCAATGGCTTATCAGGCTGTACAGAAGGGGGCTTCCCGACAATTTCCAGGATTGTCCCAGGTTCCAGCTTGTAAATCCCGGGATGAATGCTGCGGGGCGCAGGAACATACCCGAAACGCAAATACTGCGCGGTCGCTTCGCGGCAAAGACCGCGCGGGAAATTCCGATGCTGCCGCAGCGCCTTGAGTTCCGAGCCAAAGACCAGCGTTGACCCTGCCCAGCCCCAATAGAGTGGCTTCTCTCCCATTCTGTCGCGCACCAGCGCGAGCCGCCGCTCTTTGCGATCCCACAGCGCTATCACGAACATTCCCGCAGAACGGCGGAGCGTCTCGTCGAGGCCCCAATGCCGGACTGCGGCCAGCAGGGTTTCAGTGTCAGAATGACCGCGCCAAGCGGGTGCCGCGCCTGCAGCCTCAAGATCTCGTCGCAAATCAAGGTGGTTGTAGATCTCGCCGTTGAACGCGATCACGAAACGGGCGCAGTCCGACAACATTGGTTGGGCGCCCGCCGGGCTAAGATCGAGGATGGAAAGCCTCCGATGCCCAAGGGCTACGCCCTCGCCCAGCCATATGCCTTCGCCATCCGGCCCGCGCAGCCGCAAGCTGTCGGTCATGGGCTGGATGCGGGCGCGAAGATCGTCCGGGTCGCGCAGGTCTGCTTCGATAAATCCGGTCAGTCCGCACATGATCTTGGAAACCTGTGTTGTTCCAGAAACGCGCGATAAAGTCGCAAGTGGGCCCCGGTGCCGACACTGAGCGACATGGCCGGTTTATTGGCGGAACAGCGGCGCAGCTGGATGAGGGTACGCTCAGCCAATGACGCGGCCCCGTATGGGCCCCGACAGCACCCACCCCCACAGCATCTTGTACGCGCGTCCCAGATCGCGAACCTCGCCCATGCGACCGCGCAGCAAAAGGAACATCAGCCGCGAGGCAGGTTCCACCGCCAAGGTCGCCGCCGTGACCAAAATCGCAGAAGGTATGGTGAAATGTTTGAACGCATAGAGGATCCGACTGCGCAATGAATAGAAGAGGCGATGGGCCTTGACCTGCTCTGACACCCCGCCGCCCTTGTGGAACGCCTGCGCGTCCGCGAGATAAACCGAACGGTAGCCCAGTTGGGCTGCGCGGTAGGACAGGTCAAGATCTTCCAGGTATACGAAGAACCTTTCATCGAACCCGCGAACAGCTTCGAATAAGGACCGGCGAATTAAATAAAACGCGCCAATAACATGATCTACCTGTTTGGTTTCGTCATGAGGCCAACTGTGCATGTGGAAGTCGAGATTTCTGATCACGGAGGCCAGACCCGTGCTTTTCGCCAACATGAGGATCGGGGAGGGAAAACGCGCGCAGCTTCGTTGCACAGCGCCATCCTCGCCAATCAGCCGCACACCAACGATGCCGACGGATTCATTTTCCGGAAATTGAAGGTAACTTTGCGCTCCGGACAAGGAACCTGGCAGCAACTGCGCATCCGGGTTGAGAAACAGAACCAAATCCGCGGAGCCACGCGCCGCGCCAAGGTTGCAGGCCTTCGCGAAGCCGAGGTTTTCGCCGACCCGTATCAGGGTGACGTTCGGCACCTTCTCTGCGGCGTTTTCGGAACCATCGACAGAGCCGTTATCGACGACTATGACTTTATCGACAAGCGCGCCGCCGAACCGAGTGATGGAGTCGATGCAGTTTTCGAGCTGCTGGCCGGCGTTCCAGTTCACGATGACTATATCAATCATGTTAAGTGGCCGCTCGCTGGTATTTCAGGCCGCCCGCAAGCAGATGCGGCAGCATTACGATCCACAAATAGTCAAATTTGCCAAAATATGGATTCGAGGCCGCTGCTATTGCCAAAGCAAAGACCCCCGTCATTAGCGGCAGAACATAGACTTTTAAATCAGGTCGTTTTTCCAGTGACTGCCTAATTCGTAACAGGCCATATCCAAACCATCCAAAATAAAACAAAAAACCGACTAGCCCTGTGGAAAACAACAAATATACATATGTCAGCTCATAAGACCAGGCCATCTCTGTCGACCGCACCACATCGACAGTGGCACCGTTTCCGGCGCCAAACAGAATTGAGCTGTTAGTCCAACCGTTGATCAGGGCAAAGAATTGCAGTTTACGCTCCGAGGTACTCGCCCCGGATTCAAAATCAAAACCATCCAGGAACATGCTCCAAACGGTGGCCAGATTGAATCCAAGATGATCAAGTAAACTTAAGGCGCCTGAAAACACGAGAATAGCCAGGACATAATACCCGGGTGATTTTGATAAATGGCGGATTCTTGTTGGCAGCTTTTTTAGACCGGAAAACAAAAACCATTCAGCGAAGACAATCGCTGGCAGAATCATAAAAACAAGCAACATCGCGCGTCGACCGGTCAGGAAAGTCAGTACAATGGATGCCAAAATCAGCACCAACCATAAATACAGGTGTTTCCCGTGATTGAGCTTCAACTTGATATAAAAAAAGTGGACCGCCAGAGGAATGAGAAAAATCAGAGATGAAATCGAATACATATTGTACTCGACAAATCCATCGTAAAACCCGACGCGCTGCCCTTGATCAAGTTCAAAATACAAATTCTCGGGCACTATTCCAGCCATCGTGCCGACAAATAATAAGCTGTAAAGAACGATCAAAATCAGAGACGCAATCAATGTCTTGAATAACAGTTCAACCGAGCGATCATGAGAAAGAAACGCGGTCAGCAACAGATACACCCAAGGCCACATGAAATAGATGGTTAAAACACGTATCGCGCCAGGAGCACCGTTCAAGACACCATAAAAGGAATACAACAAGCCGAATGACGTCAAAGCAAAAACGGCGCCGCCCGAGGCTCTGTTGATCTTCAACTCTCCGCCAATCACGCCTATCAGCGCGAACGAACACGCCAACAAAAGCAAGCCCGCCTTTATCGGCACATACGCAGTCGGGACAAACATCGCCATAAGCACCAGAAGTAGTGTTATGCCGCCGCCTGTGCGGGTCAGTAAAAATCTTGCACTCATGACTTTACGAATGCCAAAAACTGCGACGCCAGTGCAGGTTCTGAATAATTGCCAGGTACTGAAAAACCGGTCTTTTCATAAAAACCATTGCCATCATTTCCCGAACTGCCGCCGGTACTGTTCGCAATATCGATCATCGTCGCTTGCGGAAGGGACGCGCAAATATCCCATGTTGCGCTGCCTTTTTCAGTCACCACGAAAATCGGCAAGCCAGTCGGAATATATTCGAAAAGCTTGCTCGGCAGTGCTGCATTGGACGCAGATAATAGCAGCAACCCATCTGCCTTGGGCAACTGCTCCAACAGCGCGGCGCGCGGGATCGCGCCAAGGGTTTCGATTTGCCAGCCAATAGATTCAAATCGATGTTCGAAGTGGGAAATCTGCGCCAATTCTTCCTTCGTGAGTGCGCCGATCAAACGTACAACCCCGGTATTGGAGGCATTGGTCAGATTTTTCAGCAGTGGCTCCAATAGCAACGCTGGATATTGTGTGAGCCTGGAGCCGGTGAAGCGGCCCGCATGGACCAGCACGATTTGATCACTCTCATGCCGGGTCGGCTCCGCAGCACTCGGCAGCATTGTATTTTCAGGATAGCCATTGGTCAGCACCTGCACTTTTGTAGCGAGCTGTGAATAACGTCTGCACAGCAAGTCCTTCCATACCGTGGACGTGACTTGAATCCCTTTGGCGTCCTGCAAAATGCGCCGCTCCAGACGCCGTTCCTGCCAGCGGCGAAGTGCTGACGAACGCAGAAGCGGCTTGAGAGGTTCATCCAGCCAGCCATCGCGCATGTCCACAATATGCGGCACCGAATTCTTGCGCGACAGAATCCAGGCGCCGACATGGGCGGACTCGGGCGGACTGGAAGACAGGATAAACTCTGCTCCCTCCATGGCACCCGATACCGTGGGGTGACGCGCAGCGGAGCGCGCCCAAACAACGGTGGGGTCTGGATTGAACATCCGGTAAGCAAGCGCACGGCGCCATTTATTGGGCTTCCTGGGGTTGGCGGTCGGCTCTCCCGGGCCGGCATCGGGATAAAGTCCAAGGCGGTCACGCACCGTTATTTCCTGCCCCCATGTCGCATCGCGCATCGCATCTGCGCTACCGGCCCTGATCATGACGACATGATAACCACCTTCCGCCAACCAACGGACAAACCGATCCACGCGGTTATTACCCACATGTCCGGCCTGTCGCCAGAACGGCGCAAAAATGATCGCTTTTTTTTGTGTATTCATGATTTTTTTTCAACTTGCGATCGGTTGTTCATTGCGAGCATGCAATATTTCCCAGCGCGTCACCATTCAAGCTGTGTCATATTTGGGCGCGCGTCCCGGCAAAGCCAGTTGGCGCATCGCAACCAGCCACTCGCGATTCAGCAGGAAACTCAAACCCAGGTACAGGGGGGCAGAGACAAGAACCGCAACGCATATGTGCAGATACACATTCATCATCGGCAGGCTTATGAAATACGCCGGAGCAATTGACAGCACGGCAATCAGCAACGGTCTCAGCGCGGCGATGGTATACTCCAGCAGTCCGGCTTTGCAGGTCGGC
>JBFIHV010000078.1:0-9310 GCA_041601595.1 Amylibacter sp.
ATCCCGGGCGGCAACTCCTACGGCTACCGCATTGTCCGCAAGCTGCGGGATGATGGCTCGGTCACCACCGGCGAGCGGGAGATCGACGAGAAACAAGCCTCGATCGTCCGCCGCATCTTCGCCGAATACGCCGCCGGCGCTCCGCCGCGCCGGATCGCCGGGCGGCTCAACGCCGAGAGCGTCCCAAGCCCGCGCGGCGGGCAATGGAACGCCTCGACGATCAACGGCAACCGGCAGAGGCGCAACGGCATTCTCAACAACGAGCTTTATCTCGGCCGCATCACCTATAACCGGCAGCGTTTCGTCAAGGACCCGGAGACCGGCAAGCGTATCTCCCGGCTGAACCCGGAAGCCGAGTGGATTCGGGCGGAAGTCCCGCATCTGCGCATCGTCGATGAAGAGACCTGGGCAGCGGCGCAAGCCCTGAAAGCACGCTACGGGTCCCTGGCGGGCAACAAGCGGCAGACAAAGAAGCGGCTCTTGTCGGGCCTCGTCAGATGCGGATCCTGCGGCGGGGCCATGACGATCGTCAACCGCGAACGCTACTCCTGCTCCGCCCGGCGCGAGAGGGGAACCTGCCAAAGCCCGGTCGGCATCAAGGCTGTCGAACTGGAGACCCGCATTCTCGACGGGCTTCGGTCCATCCTGACCAACCGGGAGGACCTGATCTCGGAGTTCGCCGCCGCATTCCGCCGGGAACTGGCACGCCTGCGGCGCACCCGGGTCAGCCGGGAGGGCACCCTTCGGAAGGATCTCGCCAAGGTCGAGCGTGGCATCGCCCGTTGTCTCACCTTCATCACCGGAGGCGACGGCGATCCGGGATCGGTGCGCGCGACACTCAAGGACCTGGAATCGCGCAAGCGGGTGCTCATGGATCAGCTGGCGCGTCAGGCCGCGTCGAGCGAGGTTGAGATCCACCCGAACGTCGCCGAACTCTACCGGCGTAAGATCGCGCAACTTCAGTCACTTCTGGATGACGAAACTGCCCGTCCCGAGGCGATGGAGATCATCCGAAGCATGATTGATCGGATCGAGGTACGGCCCGGCGCCAAGCGCGGCCAAGCGGAAGTGACACTTGTCGGTGCGCTGGCAAGTATCCTCGACTTCGCCTCCGCCAAAACGACAAACGCCGCCTCACAAGGCGGCGTCGACGGTAGGGTCTTGCTGGTTGCGGGAGTAGGATTTGAACCCACGATCTTCAGTTTATGTTGAAACACTCGCTCATTTTCAGCCTTCGGTCTTTGGATGGAACCCGAGCTTCTCTGCTTGTACGAGAGCGCTTGAGTCAGATTTGGATATCCACCACATGCGGTTTTCGGGTGACCAGCGCGCGCCAATGCGCTTGGCTTCTTCTTTTCTTGCAAAAGGTACCATTAAAAAAACGCGCTCGGCTTCACTCTCGGCCGGACTGCGCGATGAAGATTGCTGCCTCGGCACATGGCGCATACCTGGCAGCTTCTGGCGCTTCTTATCGAGTGCATGGAGAGCCTGCGCGATAGCCTTATCTTCTAGCGGACGAAGAGTCATTGAAGCCGCCCAGAGTGGCTCCGGCCAGCGCCGCCAAGTCTTATACGTCCCCGGCACTGGCAAGGGCTGCAACTCGTCTTTGAGTTTTCCATTCAGCGTGTAGACATCCATTAGAACCGATGGATTTCCGAAGTGTGGCGCAGGACCTGTGAATTCACCTACAGCAACTATCCTTGCGCATGTGCTTCCCCAAGTCACCCTACTCACCCACAGCCCCGGCCCGCCGTGAGCCTGGATCATTTGAAATACGTTCTGACCTTCGCTTTCTTTCCACCCTTCTTCCATCATGGTTCGCGCCTTTTCGTTTCTTCGTGCGGCATCTCTTACCGCAGTCAATAGAGGGAACAAATCTTGATGCGGTTCAAGTGTGACTAGGTTGCCACTGTACGATTTGCGTTCCATCTGCTTCCACAGTGCTTCCACAGCCAAAATTCCAACGCAAAAAGCCACCCGAAGGTTGCCGTTAACATATTGATCTAATGTGATAATTTTGGTTGCTGGAGGGCGCAACCAGCGTTGTCGAACAACGCTTAAATGTAGAATCCCCAACGGAATACCGGCTAGTTTTTAATTAACGAGACGCATTACCTGCCGTTCGCACCGCCCCAGTACAGTTTCTCGAACAGTGCATTGGGCTATCGCCCACCAGTTCCGGAGACCACCATCCCGATAGACCAAACGCTGGCCATGCACTAACATTCAAATTGGACCAGTTAATCGGGGCCGATCATGACAGCGCCGCCTACATCATTTGTCGTTCGGCAACGAGACTCGGCCTCAATAACCGCGTTCGAGATCGACCTCCTTTAGCAACGCAAGTCCCCTATTGAAGCGGGCGAAATTCTCCAGGAACTCCGGAACGACATCTTCGGGAATGATCGGGCCGGACACATGCGGTGTGATCGAAATGTTGTCGATGGCCCACAGAGGGCTGGACGGAGGAAGCGGTTCCTGGGCCACGACATCGAGGAATGCACTCGCGATCCGGCCCTGCGTCACCGCCGCCACGAGCGCATCCTCGTCAACGCAGTTCCCTCTGCCGACATTGATAAAGACCGAAGTTCTCTTCATTGCGCTGAACACGGCACTGTCGAACAGCCCGTCCGTTTCTGCGGTAGCTGGTAGAACAGAAACAAGGAAATCGCAGTCGGCAGCAAAGTCGAGCAGTTTCTCGCGACCGCTGTAAAGACGACTCAAGGGGACCTCTGCGAGACCCGGCGACCGCCGCCAGCCTACCACGTTCATTCCATTGCGATGCAGTGCCTCTGCGATGGTGAAGCCGATATCTCCAAGACCGGCCACGCCGACCGTCTGGCCGGAAGCGCGGCCGACCGGATAAGATTCCCACCGGGCTTGAGCCTTTTGCCTGAAGGCGCGGGGAAATTGCTGGGTGGTCGCGTAGATGGCGCCGAGCACATACTCCACCATGCGTGGCGCGATTGCTTCGCCTCCGCTTCGCGACAGGCGCAGTCCCGCTGGCCGGTCGGGCGCACCTGTGACGTCTTCAACGCCCGCGCTCACCTTGTGGACCCATTGCAGGGACCCGCCGAACCCCAAAAGTCCGGGCGGAAACTTCCATCCGACCAGAATCCGCGCATCCGCGATCAGCGGCTCTGCTTCGCTGAGCGTCGAGGCTGAGCCGATCCCTACGTGGGGAAGGCTTGCCTTTAAAAGAGCAAGATAGCGCGCAGCCTCTCTTGGATCGGGTGAATAAACGAGTATTTCCACCATTTGTCAGCGCCGCCCTTCGAGGCAAAGGTCCACGGCAAGTTCTTCGAGCACGCCGGCTGCCATCTCCACTTGATCGACCGGCACAAACTCGTCGATCGTATGCGCCTGCGCCAGCCGACCCGGTCCGAACACGAGGCAGTTCCGATTTCCGCTGCGAGCCTGTACCACCGAGGCATCGGTATAGGCCGGGAACACCGCTGTCTTGCCAGGACGGCCGGCAACCTTGCCGACACTGTGGACGAGCGCGCGCGCCAGTTCACCTTCCGCGTCAGCCTCGACCGGCGGGCGGTTGTTGTTGATTTGGGCGAACTTAAATCGCGCTCCTTCGACGATCTCTTCGGCCTGACGGCAGCAGCGTTCCACCAGCGCATGTATATCGGCGATGGTAAGCGGGAGCGGCACGCGTATGTCCATCTCCAAACGCGCATGGTCAGGCACCACATTGGTCTTGATGCCGCCAGCGAAACCGCTGAAGGTGACCTCTGTCTTGCCGAGAAGCGGGTGGTGATAATCCATAGATGCCACCTCACGGTTCATCAGGACGATGAATTCCGCCGCGGCCCGCACCGCATCTACGCCAACTTTTGGATTGCCGGCATGGGCAAGCCTGCCGAAGGCCTCTACCGCGATCCAGACCAGGCCCTTGTGGGCAACCACCACATCAAGATCAGAAGGCTCGGTGGCGATAATGAGCGCTTCGCTGCCCACCATTCCGCTGTCGATCAATGCGTTGACGCCCTGCATCAAAGGACCTTCCTCATCTACGGTCGCGCACATCATCAGCGTTCGGATCGGCTTCCGGCCGCTGCGTGCAATGGCCGCAAAGGCGCACATGGCAACGGCCAAGCCCGCCTTCATGTCACATGCGCCCCTGCCATAGAGCTTTCCGTCGACGATCTCGCCGCCGAACGGATCATGTTTCCAGTCGGTTCCCACAGGAACGGTGTCCATATGGGCGAGGAAGGCCAGCGGTGGCAGGTTCGATGTCCCGTTCAGCCGGGCGATAACGTTCGAACGCCCGTCGATCACCTCCTGAACCTCGACCTCCACACCCGGCAGCGCTGCTAGCCATGTGCGGACATACTCCGCGATCTGCGTTTCGGTTCCGACAGGATTCTCGCTCGGAATGCGCACGAGTTGCTGGGTTAGCGCTACCGCCGGCGCGAGTTCCGCGGCCGTGCCGTCAGCCATGTCTGGGCCCCCCGACCGGATTGCTAAGTGCGCCGATGCCTTCGACCTCGCAAACCACCACATCGCCGACATTGAGGTAGCCGCCACGCACCACGTCGTCTCGCGTATAGGGCTTCCCGCCGAGTTCGGGATCGTTGCCCCAAGCTGTGCCGCCTGGGGTGCCAGTGGCAATCACGTAACCAGGATAGAGCGTCAGGAAAGTCGAGAAGAACGAAACCAATTGCGCTGCCGAATAGGTCATATTGCGAGTGTTGTTGTTCTGGCGCATCTCGCCATTGACATATGTCCTGAGATCGAGGTTCTGCGGATCGGGAATCTCGTCGCGCGTGACGATGCAGGGACCGATCGGAGTTGAGTAGTCAAAATTCTTGCTGGCGCCTGCTTCGTAGAACATGGTGCCGTCAGGCTTGTATTTAACCTGCCTTTCGCGTGCCGTAACATCATTGAGGACGGTATAGCCGAAGATGTGGTCATTGACCCTGTCCATGGGAATGTGGCGCCCCTCCTTGCCGATCACAACCGCAAGTTCCACCTCGTAGTCGAGCTTGCTGGTAACGCGCGGATCACGTTCCAGCGGATCGCCGGGAGCAACGACCGTGTGCGGCGTCTTAAAGAAGAATTCTGGTTCGCGCCCGCCGAGCGGAGCCTCTTCCTTCTCCTCGCGGTGGTCGGCGTAGTTGCCGCCGGACGCCAAGATTAGGCCTGGGCGCAACGGCACGTCGAGATCCGCATCCGTGTAACGGAGAAGGGATGCGCCGCTGGCGCGGCCCTTCTCGATGGCGGAAGCTGCAAAGTCGAGTCCTTTCTTCCCGGCGGCGATTAGGTTGACCATGCTTGACGTCATGGCAAGCTGCTCGGAACTCAGCGCAGAGCGCCCGCCGGCCGCTTCCACCAGGTCGAGGATTTCCTCGCCAACCACCAGGCCAATCCGGGTCTCATTTTTTCGCCTGTAACTCACAAATTTCATTTCTAGATCCTTTGCTTTCTTTGTTTCAATCAACGGGCCCATCAAGCCGGTGCGCCGGCTCAAAGTGGGGTGTTTACATTTTCTGTTCCGGGCCGGGCTGCTGAGCCAGCGGCCGGAAGTTCTGGAAATCCCAGAAGCGGCCGGGAGCCGACTCGATCAGCGTGCGCGTGTAATCATGTCGGGGCTGTGTCAGGACGGGCCCGACCTTTCCTGCCTCCACTATCCGGCCCTTCTGCATGACGATGATCGTGTCGCAAATCTGCGCCGCCACTCTAAGATCATGGGTGATGAATAGAATGCCCACCCCGGTCAGCTTTCGGATGTCCTCGAACAGCCTCAGGATCTGAGCCTGCACCGAAACATCAAGGGCCGACACGGCCTCGTCCGCAACCAGCAGCTTGGGTTCCAACGCCAGCGCCCGGGCAATGCAGATACGCTGGCGCTGGCCACCAGAAAACTGATGCGGATAACGCCGCATCCCATCCGGATCTATGCCCACCAGCGCCAGCAACTCGCGCGCTTTGACGATCGCCTTGGAACGCGGCGTGCCGAAATTCAGGAGCCCCTCGATCATCGACTCGTCGATGCACCTCCGCGGGTTCAAGGAGCGGTAAGGGTCCTGAAACACAATCTGGAAATCGGTTCGAAAGCGGCGTAGCGCCCGCCTCGACGTTTGCGCGATCTCTTGTCCATCGACGTTTATCGATCCAGAAGTCGGCTCGATAAGGCGCGCGATACATCGGGCGACAGTTGATTTTCCCGAACCGGATTCGCCCACGATGCCCACGATCTCGCCGCGCCGGACGGTGAGGTCGACATCCTGAGCTGCTGCTACCACCCGGCTGGTGCCAGCGAAGAACCGCCTCCCACCATAGGTCTTGTTGAGGTGCGACACGTTCAGAACTGACTCGGCAGAAGGCTCTTCACGTGACCGGGGAACCAGGCTGGGCACAGAGGAAATGAGCATGCGCGTGTATGGATCGGCCGGTTGCGACAAGATCGTCTGCCGATCACCCTGCTCCACCACGCGCCCCTTGTTCATTACCACGATGCGATCGGCAATCTCCGCCACCACGCCGAAATCATGTGTAATGAACATAACCGCGGTGTCGTTCTTTCTCTGCAGCTCCTTGATAAGGGCGAGAATCTGCTTCTGTGTTGTCACATCAAGGGCGGTGGTCGGTTCGTCGGCGATAAGCAGGCGCGGCTTCAGCACAAGTGCCATCGAGATCACGACGCGCTGGCGTTGTCCGCCCGAAAGCTGGTGCGGATAGGCGTTGTAGATCGCTTCGACATCGGGCATGTGCACCGCTTCGAGCATTGCGATGACCTGATCGCGGCATTCTTTGCCGGTCTGGCGCGTGTGCAGGCGCAGCACTTCCTCGATCTGTCTGCCAACCTTGTGGACGGGATTGAGAGCCGTCATCGGCTCCTGAAAGACCATGGCCATGCGGCTTGCGCGCAACTGGCGATAACGGCGCTGCGACGCGCCGATGATCTCTTCCCCGTCGAGGACGATGCTGCCTTCGGGACGCGATATCCCACGGGGCAGCAGGCCCATCACCGAGAGCGAGGTGATCGATTTTCCGGAACCTGATTCGCCCACCACGCACAGGGTCTCGCCGGCATTGATTTCAAAGCCGACCCCCTCCAAGAGCGCTTTCTGCTGTCGGCCATCCGTGCGCACGCACAGGTCAGAGATCTTGAGAACGGGAGTGGTCATATGTTTCTCGCCATACGGGGATCGAGCGTATCACGTAGCGCGTCGCCGATGATATTGACGGTTAAAACGGTCAACGCGAGCACAATGCCCGGATAGAGAATGAGACCAGGAATCTGCTGGAAGTAGGCCCTGCCCTCGGCCATGATGTTGCCCCAGGAGGGGATCTCGGGAGGCAGGCCAACGCCGAGGAAACTCATTGCGGCCTCGGCCAGCATAGCGGATGCGAATACGAACGTTCCCTGTATGATCAGCGGCGCGATCGTGTTGGGCACCATGTGCCGCAGGAGCAGCGTCGCTGTCGGCGTACCTAACGATATCGCAGCCTCAACATAGGGCTCGGTCCTGACACTGAGAATTACGCTGCGAACCAGCCTCACGACGCGCGGCACTTCTGGCACGGCGATAGCCACAACGACTGTTGCCAGGCTTGCGCCGGAGAAGGTAACCAGCGCTATAGCCAATAGTATCCCCGGGATGGCCATTATGCCATCCATGACGCGCATGATGAAGGAATCGAGCGATCTGAAATATCCGGCCACCACTCCGATTGCGAGGCCGAACGACAGCGCCACCAACGACACGCCCGCGCCGACGAGAAGGGATGTGCGCGCGCCATAAATGACGCGGGAGTAGACATCGCGGCCAAAAGAGTCTGTACCTAGCCAGAACTCTGCCGAGACGGGCTTGAGGCGCGAGATCGGATTGATTGCCAGCGGGTCCCCAGTCCACAAATAAGGAGCAAGGGCGGCCGAAAGTACCACTGCAAGCAGCACGCTCCCGGACATCGCAACCCACACGCTAGAGAAGAGCCGCCGCGTTACGCCATGGTCCTCGCCGACGACGGGGACCGGCGCGCCGGTCGCCTCGAGAGCCTGAGTGCCTGTGCCTGCTTTCGTCATAAATTTTCTCGGCTCCTAGCGTTTATCAGTAGCGAATGCGGGGGTCGAGGACTGTGTAGAGTACGTCCACGATCAGGTTGATGAGGATGAAAGCGAAGGAAAAGAGCAGGATCAGCGCCTGAATAACCGGATAGTCCCGTGCAAGCACCGCTTCGACCACTAATCGCCCAAGACCCGGAATATTGAAGACAGACTCGGTCACGACCACGCCGCTGAGCAGATTGGTGATGCCGAGGCCAATTACGGTGATTATCGGAACGGCCGCGTTCCTGAGCGCATGGTGGATCAACACACTGCGCTCTCTCAGCCCCTTGGCGCGCGCAGTTCGGACATAGTCTTCTCCCATGACCTCCAGAACGCTTGTTCGCGTGATACGCGAAATGAGCGCGATATAGGCGGCGCTGAGCGCTAGCGTGGGAAGGATGAGGCGTTCCGCGTAAGGCCAGAACCCGCCCGATAACGGTCGGTAGCCCTGAACTGGAAGCCAGTCCAGTGTGATCGCGAACCCTAGTATTAGAATGTATCCCGCGAGGAAGGACGGCATGGACAGGCCCAGCACCGCGAAGGCGGATACCGCCCGATCCACAATCGTTCCCTGCTTCCACGCTGCGATCACTCCGAGGGGTACCGCGATGATGATACTGACCAAGATGATCGACAGGCTGAGCGACAGGGTCGGGCCAATGCGTCCGAAAATCATCGTAAAGACTGGTACGTTCGAAATGAGGGATGTTCCGAAATCTCCGCGAAGCAGCTCAGACGCCCAGATCACGAACTGGACATGCACCGGCTCGTCCAGACCCAACATGCGTCTGATCTCCTCGAGTTGCGCGGTTGTAGCGCTGTCTCCTGCAATCATGACCGCCGGGTCGCCGGGCGTCAGGCGAAGAATCACGAAGACCACCAGAGCCACGACCCCCATTACGGGGATCGTGGACAATAGTCGGGTGGCGATGTAGCGAAACATCGTAACGACTCCTAGTTGCTTTTCTTTTCAAGGTTCCAGAAGAGCGCCACCGGGCTTTCCAGGACCCCGGTCAGCCGGTTAGAGTAGCCCGTCGGTATGATAAACTGGCCCATCGGCACCACAACTCCCTTATCTATCACGAGCTTCTGGATTTCTTCCGCAAGTTCCACGAGACGTGCGCTATCCGAAGTGCGGGCGAATTCAGCTCGCAACTCCTCGATCTCCGGCACGTCCGGCCAACCGAACCAGGCGGATTTTCCGCTGGCTGCCACGGTTTGGTTGCGCAACGGATCAATGATGCCAAT